>NZ_JBBCIR010000102.1:0-21766 GCF_037189885.1 Paludisphaera sp. | reverse complement strand
TGGGAGAAGGTGGCCGAAGGCCGGATGAGGGGGGCGTCGCGGCGGCATCCGGCCGCGCGCCCCCACATCCGCCCCTCCGGGGCACCTTCTCCCACGAGGGGAGAAGGGGGACATTCGCAGCCGGCGGCGTTCCCGAGGGACGATCGGCCCCGACGTGCCGCCGCCGGATAAGTGTCGGGTCGTCAGCCCGACGGGAGAGGGTGGCCCGAAGGGCCGGGTGAGGGCCGTCGCACCGTAGGGATAGCGGCGGCTCGCGATTCGCGCGGCCGTCGCTCCATCCGTGCTCCGACGATCCTCACCCGCCGCTGGCGCGGCTGCCCGCTCCCCCCGGGAGAGGGGACGACTGGATTCGGCTTCGCCGATTTTAAGGCGCCTTTCTCTCCGCCACCCCCCGCGCCCATTCGGCGTGGATGCGCGACAGCCGCTCGACGACCTCGGGGTGCTCGGCGGCGAGGTTCCTGGTCTCGCCGGGGTCGGCTTCGAGGTCGGCGAGGAACAGGGCGTCGGGGCCGGCAATGGGGCGGTTCTGGTCGTCGCGGCCGTTGCGGACCAGCTTCCAGCGGCCTTCGCGCGCGGCGTCCTGGCCGGCGGACGACCACGCCAGCGAGGCGTGGGGCGAGGGGGCGTCGGCGGCCAGCACGTCGGAAAGGTCCGCGCCTTCGAAGGCCCCCGGCTCGGCCGATCCGCCGGCCGCGGCGACGATCGTGGGCGCGAGGTCGGTCGAGCAGGCCACCTGGTCGCGGGTCGATCCGGCGGGGACGACGCCGGGGCGACGGACGATGCAGGGGACGCGTAGGCCGCCCTCGAACAGGCTGAACTTGCGGCCCCGGAACGGGCCGTTGTCGCCGATGGGCCCGTCGCCGCGGAGTTCGGCCGTCGCGCCGTGGTCGCTCAGGAAGACGACCATCGTGCGATCGGCGATCCGATGTTCGTCCAGGCTCGCCAGCACGGCGCCGACGCTCTCGTCCACCGCGGCGAGCGTCGCGGCGTAGCGCGCCCGCGAGGGGTCCGGCAGGCCGGCGAACCGCTCGACCAGCCGTCGCGGAGCCTGGAGCGGATAGTGCGGCAGGTTGTACGCGACGTAGAGGAAGAACGGCCCGTCGCGGTTCTCGTCGACGAACCGCACGGCCTCGCGCGTGAGGATGTCGGTCAGGTACGTCCCGTCCTCGTGGACCTCGCGATCGTCCCTGCGCAGGTCGTGGACGTGCGGGGCGTCCCAGTAGAACGTGTGGCTGTAGTTGTCGACGCAGCCGGCGAAGAAGCCAAAGAAGCGGTCGAACCCCTGGCCGTTGGGGGTCGCGCCCGGGGCCGATCCCAGGTGCCACTTGCCCACGGCGGCCGTCGCGTAGCCGAGCGGCTTCAACCGCTCCGCGATCGTGACCCGATCGGCCGGCATCCCCGGCTGCCCCGGGTAGGACGACACGTTCCCCGGAACGCCCGCCGCCTGGGGCGAAAGCCCCGTCAAGAGCGCCGCGCGCGAGGCCGAGCAGACCGGCGCGGCCGAGTACCACGCCGTAAACCGCGCGCCTTCCGACGCCAGGCGGTCGATGTTCGGCGTCCGCAGGTCCTTCGACCCGTAGCAGCCGAGGTCGCCGTAGCCCTGGTCGTCGGTCAGGAAGACGACGACGTTCGGGCGCGGGGCCGTCGGCTCGTCGGCGAGCAGGGGCGAGATCCAGGCGGCGAGGATCGCGGCGGAGAGGGTCGGGCGTCGCATCGTCGCTCCTTTTCATGAGAGAATGGACGAGTCCCGCCGTCATCTTGACCGGGCCGGGCGAGCGACGCGACAACCACGTTTCCCGAGGGGTCGATCATGCGGTTCATCACGTCGACGTTGCTGGCCTGGACGCTCGCGGCGGTCGCCGTCGCGGCGGAGGAGGGGAGGGCCCCCCTGCCGAACGTCGTGCTGATCCTGGCGGACGACATGGGGTTCTCGGACCTCGGCTGCTACGGCGGCGAGATCGAGACGCCCAACCTGGACCGCCTGGCGGCGAACGGCCTGCGATACGCCCAGTTCTACAACACGGCGCGGTGCTGGCCCTCGCGCGCGGCGATCATGACCGGCTATTACGCCCAGCAGGTCAACCGCGACCCCGGCCGCGCCCGTCCCGGATGGGCGGCGCTCCTGCCGCGGCTGCTCGCGCCGGCGGGGTATCGGTCGTACCATTCGGGCAAGTGGCACATCGACGGCCCGGTGCTGGCGGCGGGCTTCGAGCGGTCGTACGCCCTGGAGGATCACGACCGCAACTTCAACCCCAGGGCGCACCGGATCGACGACCGACCGCTCCCCCCCGTGGAGCCCGGCGAGGGGTATTACACCACCAACGCCATCGCCGACCGCGCCGTCGAGTGGCTGGCCGAGCACGACGCCAAGCACAAGGGCGAGCCGTTCCTCCTCTACCTCGCCTTCACCGCGCCCCACTTCCCGCTCCAGGCCCCGGCGGAAGACATCGAGAAGTATCGATCCAAATACGCGGTCGGCTGGGACGCGATCCGCGAGTCCCGTCGGGACCGCCTGCGCGAGCTGGGGCTGATCGACGCCCCGCTCCCCGATCGCGAGCCGGGAACGATCCCGAGCTGGAGCCTGACGGAGGAGGAGCTGAAGCGCCGGATCGGCCCCGGCGAGGTCGGCCACGCCGTCGCGTGGGACTCGCTGACGCCCGAGGAGAAGGAATTCCAGGCGACCAAGATGGCGATCCACGCGGCGATGGTCGACCGGATGGACCGCGAGATCGGCAAGGTGCTGGCGCGGCTGGAGGCGTCGGGCGCGATCGACGACACGCTGATCCTGTTCGCCTCCGATAACGGCGCCAGCGCCGAGCAGATCATCCGCGGCGACGGCCACGACCCGGCCGCGGCGCCGGGCTCCGCCGCGACGTTCCTGTGCCTGGGCCCCGGCTGGTCGACGGCCTCGAACACGCCGTTCCGGCTGCACAAGGCCTGGAACCACGAGGGGGGCGTCGCCACGCCCTTGATCGCCCACTGGCCGGCGGGCATCCGGGCCCGGGGCGAGATCCGCCGCGCGGTGGGGCACCTCGTCGACGTCGTCCCGACCGTCCTGGAGCTAGCCGGCCTCGCCCCGCCGACGAGCATCGACGACCAGCCCCGCCCGCCGCTCCCCGGCGCGAGCCTCGCCCCCACCTTCGCCGCCGACGTCCCGATCGACCGCGAGGCGATCTACTTCCGCCACGAGAAGAACCGCGGCCTGCGCCGGGGCGACTGGAAGATCGTCGCCGCCGGGGAGGGCTCGCCCTGGGAGCTGTACGACCTCGCCGCCGACCGCTCCGAGACCCGCGATCTCGCCGCCGAGCACCCCGAAAAGGTCCGCGAGCTGGCCGACCTCTGGTCGCGGCTGGACGCGGAATACCGCCAGCAAGGGGCGAGCGGGGGCGAGTGAGCGGCACCGTTGGTCGAACTTGAAGCCACGAGCCCCGCGGAGCATCCGCATGCGTAAGTTGCCGACCGGTTTCGCCATCGTCGTGGTGCTCGCCGGGCTGGCGACCACGGGCCGCGGTCAATACGTCGAGCCTCCCGTCGCGACCGCCCGGCTGGCGAGCGGCCTCGTCGTGGAGACTAGGCTCCATCGCCCGGTCAACGCCCTGGAGGCCGCCGCGCGGGTCGGCGACGTCGTCCTCGCCGCGACGGCCGACGGGCGGCTGCTCCGATTCGACGGGCCGGACCTCCGGCTGGCCCGGGAGCGCGAGGCCGCGGCGAAGGTCGCGTGCCTGGGGAACGGCCAGGGCGGGACCGCCCTCGCGGGCCTGGCCGACGGGCGCATTGGCCGGATCGACCCAGAGACGCTCGAATTCGACGAGATCGCCAGGCTCCCCGAGGAGCCCCGGTGGATCGGCTGGAGCCCCGAGGCGGGCGACGGCCGGGGCGGGATCGTGGCCGTCGTCGGGAAAGCGGTCCACGATCCGACCGCGAACCGGGCCATCGACACGGGGAACACGATCAGCACCTGCCTCGTCGACCGCGAGGGCCGGCTCTGGGTCGGCGGCGACCGGGGCGAGTGGGGCGGGCGGGTCGCGCGCGTGGATCTTCGCGCCGGGACGTTCGTCGAACTACCGCCTCCCCCACGACCGGCCAACGACCCCGCCCCCGACGCCAAGCCCCACTGGCGCGGCGTCTACGGATTCGCCCAGCTCGCCGACGGCCAGATCTGGGCGTTCGGCGGCACGATGCACATGGGGTTCGCCGACTCGTTCATCGCTCGCGTCGACGAGCCCGCCCCTCGCCTCCTGTTCGCCCACGGGAGCCCGGACATCCACGAACCGGACGCCCCCGCCCCCCCCGGCCCGGAGATGCCCATCA
The DNA here is from genome assembly GCF_037189885.1 of Paludisphaera sp. Lineage (NCBI taxonomy): Bacteria > Pseudomonadati > Planctomycetota > Planctomycetia > Isosphaerales > Isosphaeraceae > Paludisphaera > Paludisphaera sp. Next base: position 17,455 of record NZ_JBBCIR010000102.1, on the reverse strand, counting down.
CGCATATTATCCCCGATGGCGACGGCCTGCTCATCCTGGCGTACAGCAATGCCTTCCGCGTGGATCGGGGGCTGACGACCTGGGATGACGCGGCCAGCCTCCGCATCCGCTACACCTGGGGCCGGCGCGACGCCGTGGGCGCGTACCCGTCCGTCCTCGCGGCGCTCCCGCCGACGCGACCGGGCGGGGCGGTCCTCCTGGCGACGGCGTCCGACGGCCTGATCCAGATCGACGGCGCGAAGGCGACCGCCCACAGGATCCCCGGCCGGATCGGGGCGTCGGACGTCCGCCGGATCGAGAACACCGTCGAGGGCCTCCTCTTCATCGAGGACGACGAGAGCCCCGCCTGGAAGCTGACACCGGAGGGCTGGCGGGCCGTGGACCTCGGCCCCCCCTTCGAGATCGCCCCGGACCACGACGCTCCCCAGTTCGAACGCGACCTGGAAGCCTGGGCGTCCACCCGCGTCCTGGTCGGCCCCGGCGGGACGATCGCCATCGTCAGCGATTCCGGCGTCTCGCCCGGCACGGTCGCGACCGCCCGGCGCGAGGAGGGCCGCGCCGTGGTGCTGGGACGAGAGACCACCTACATCAATCCGGCGGCCGTCTTCATGACCCCCGACGGCGCGCTGTGGGTCTCGGACATCTTCGGTTGGCTGCGCCGGTTCTCCGACGGGCGATGGCGACGCGTCGTCGAATTGACCCAGGACGGCCCCTTCGACGCCGTCGCGCTCCCGACCGAGGGCCCTCCGTGGGTGGTCTTCGATCGATTCGAACACGAGCCCGAACTGTGGCGATTCGACCCGGGCGAAGGCGACTCCGCCCCACGGCTCTCGCGCGTCTTGCTCCGCGAGGGAGACGACGGCCTGACGGTCCTGGGAGTGGCCGCCTGGACCGATGGCTCCGTCCTGCTCTCGACCGAGGCCGGCCTGCGCGCCTACTCGCCCGCCACCGGGGTCCTCGCGAAGGTCGACCTGCCGGATCCCGCGGAGCCGACTAGCGTCCTCGTCCGCGACGGGCTCGGCCGGCTCTGGCTCGGCGGGGAACACGGCCTACGCCTGGCCGCCCTCGGCGCGAAGGCCGTCGAATCGTTCGCCGCCGTCCCCTCGATTGGCGAGTCGGAGATCCTGGCCCTGGCCCCCGACCCGGACAACCCCGACGGCGTGATCGCGTCCCTCGGATCGCGGGGCGTGGCCTTCATCCGCGCCGTGCCGGCCCCGTAATGGCGTCGCGACCACAGGCGATCTCTACTCGATCCCGGCGTGACGCCGGTTGAATTCGCGGGCGCGTTCGACGAGCTTCGGGTGGGAGCGATCGTCGAAGGTCAGCTCGGGCTGCCAGGGGAATCGCCAGACCCAGAGGGCGACGAGCGGGATCCGCTCCTCCTCGGCCATGTCGAGGTAGGAGCGGGCCCAGGAGGCGTCGGGGTCGGAGCGGAAGGTCGGGACGTCCTGGCCCAACTCGCCGATGAACAGCGGCAGCCGCGCGGCGCGGGCCGCGCGGGCGGTGAGTCGGGCCCGATCCAGCGACGACAGCCCCGACCCCTTCGGGCCGGGGTCGGCCGGGCCGTAGTGGTGCAGGCTGAGGACGTCCAGCGGCTCGGGCTGCGCGGCGAGCTGGTTCGCCAGGTGCTCGCGCCAGGTGTCGTCGCGGAATCGGAAGTCGGGGAACGTCTCGCGACGGCTTGTCGCCTCGGGGCGCACGCCCGCGTCGCCGCTTGTGACCAGGTGGTTCGGGTCGATCGCCTTGAGGAACGCCGTCTGCTCGCGATAGATCCTCTGGATCATGTCCCACGTCAACGAGTCCTCGCGCTCGCCCCGCTCGCGGACGACGGCCCCCTCGGGATAGACGGCGCGGGGGCTCATCGGGGTGCCCTCCATGACGACGTCGGCGGCGAGCATCAATTCATTCTCAAGCTCCCACATCAGGATGATCGGATCGTCCTTGTAGCGGCCCGCGAACTTTTCGACGTAGCGGCGGACGCCTCGCCAGGTCTTCGAGGACGGGTCGAGGATCGCCCGCCTGGGCTCGCCAAATCGCGCGTGATGGCTCGCCACATTCAGGCAGGGGACGATCCGCAGGCCGTGGCGTCGGCAGAGCGCGAACAGATCGTCCATGCCCCGCCAGTAGGCGTCGGGGTCCTTCTCGTACAGCCGAGCCGACTCGATCGGGTAGCCCGGGCCGGCGAAGAACCGGATGAACGCGAAGCCGCCCCGCGAGGCGTCCTCCACCGCCGCGACGGCCGCTGCCCTCGCCTCCTCGGGAGTGCCGTACAACTGTTCGAGATGAAACCAGGTCCCCATGTAAATCTGGTGCAGGTGGGGGATGTTGACGCCGACCGCCCGATACGCGCGGCCGTTGAGCGAAAGGTCGGGGCCGTCGGCCGAGACGAAGCCCTCGACGGGCGGGGCGGCGGTCGCATGCGTCGAGAAAGCGGCGGCGACGATCAGGGTCGCGAGGATCGGGCGATTCATGGCGGGCCTCGGGGCGGGGCTGGCTAGCTGGCGGGAGACCTCGACATTACCCCGGTTCGGCGGCCGGGTCGAGCCTGGTTCGCCCCCGGCGTCCGGCCTATCCTGTTGGGATCGATCCGCCCCCGCGGGCCCTCTCCAGGAGACGAAGCCATGACGACGAAGCCGAGCCGCCTCGCCCTCCTCTTGCCGCTGGTCCTCGCGGCGGCCGCCCCGGCGCTCGCCGCGCCCCCGGAGACGCCGCCCGACCGACCGCTGCGCGAGCCGGCCGGGCTGAGGGTCGAGCCGTCCGGCCCATTGCGCGAGTACCTGGACGCGGTGACGACGAACTGGCTGCTGCCGGCGCCGGGGGCCAACCCCGCGATGCTGGCGATGTTCGCCGATCGCGACCGCTTGCCGTATCGCGACCTCCTGCCGTGGTCGGGCGAGTTCGCAGGGAAGTTCCTGACCGGCGCGACGACCGTTTATCAGGCCACCCACGACCCCGCCCTGCGCGATTCGCTCCGCGGGTTCGTCAAGGCGCTGCTGCCGCTCCAGGACGCCGACGGCTACTTCGGCCCGTTCCCGAAGGATCACCGGCTGACCGGCCAGGCGCCGAACATCCAGGGGAATCCCGGATCGACGTGGGATGCCTGGGGACATTATCACATGATGCTCGGCCTCATGACCTGGCACGAAGCCGTCGGCGATCCCGCCGCGCTCGCCGCCGCCGTCAGGATCGCCGACCTCTTCTGCGACCGGTTCCTGGGCGACAAGACGCCCAGGCTCGTCGACACGGGTTGGACGGAGATGAACCTCGCGCCGGCCCACGCCCTAGCCCTGCTGCACGAGAAGACCGGCGAGCCGAAGTACCTGGCGCTGGCGAGGCAGATCGTCGACGAGTTCGCCGCGACGGGCCCCGACGGCAAGCCGCTGGCCGGGGACTACGACCGCCTCGGACGCGCCGGCGAAGAGTTCTTCCGGACGCCGAGGCCGCGCTGGGAGAGTCTCCACCCGATCCAGGCCCTCGCGACGCTGGGGCGGATCGAGGACGACGCCGGCCGCCGGAAGGCGTTCGCGAATCTCTGGTGGAGCATCGCCAGGCTCGACCGCCACAACAACGGCGGCTTCTCCTCCGGCGAGCAGGCCCAGGGCGACCCGTACCACCCCGGCGCGATCGAGACGTGCTGCACCATCGCCTGGCTCGCGATGTCGGTCGACATGCTGAAGCAGTCGGGCGACCCGGTCGTCGCGGACGAACTGGAGCTGTCCACGATCAACTCGGCGCTGGGGATGTGGTCGCCGTCGGGCCGCTGGAGCACATACAACACGCCGATGGACGGCGTCCGCCAGGCGAATTACCACGAGATCGTCTTCCAGTCGCGCCCCGGCTCGCCCGAGCTGAACTGCTGCTCCGTGAACGCCGCCCGGGGGATCGGCCTGGTCTCGCGTTGGGCGCTGCTGGCCGACGCCGCGACCGGCGGGCTCGCGCTCAACTGGCTTGGCGCGGGGAAGCACGTCGCCGGCCTCGGGGACGGCACGCCCGTCCGGCTCGACGTTGAGACCGACTATCCCCGCTCGGGCCGCGTCGTCGTGAAGGTGGGCATCGACCGGCCGATGGCGTTTCCGCTCTCCATCCGCATCCCGCAGTGGTCCGCGGCCACCAAGCTGACGGTCGCCGGCGCCCCCCGGGCCGACGTCAAGCCGGCGACTTATCATGTGATCGATCGCGAATGGCATCCGGGCGACGTGATCGAGCTTGAGCTGGACATGGGCCCGCGCGTCTGGGTGGGGGAGGGCGGCGTGGCCGGCCGTTCTTCGCTCTACGTCGGTCCCGTCCTGCTGGCCTATGACGCCAGCCTGAACGATAACGGCCCCGACGACCCGGAGCCGATCGACGCCCGCTCCGCGCGCGTCATCCCCGCGACCGAGGCGACGGGTCGGACCCGGCCCATCGTGCTCGCCGAGGCGACGACCGCCGACGGCAAGACGGTCAGGCTGTGCGACTTCGCCTCCGCCGGCGCCGACGGCTCGCGCTATCGCTCGTGGCTCCGCGTCGAGCACGCCTCGCCGACGGCCTTCACGCGCGAGCACTCGTTCCGGACCGGCCCGCCGACGGAGTGAAGCCCGACGGCTTGTCCATGACGCTTGGGAGGCGTAACCTCGGGCCGTCGGGACGATGACGGCCGGGCGCGGGGAGGCGAGACATGTCGAAGCGATGGATGTTCGTCTGGGCCTTCCTCGCGCTCGCGCCGGCGGATTCCGCCCGCGCCGAGGCGCCGGTTTACGAGCGACGGTGGTTCTATTCCGCCACGAACCTCCAGGTGGACGAGGCGGCCGACGAACTGATCGCGCTGACCCGTCGAGCCGCTAAGGCCGGCTACAACGGATTGATGCTGGCCGATTACAAGCTGAACATCCTGGACCGCGTGCCGGATCGCTACTTCGCCAACGTCCGCCGCCTGCGCGAGGCGGCCGAGGCCGAGGAGGTCGAGATCATACCGGCCGTCTTCCCCATCGGATATTCGTCGGGCCTGCTCGCCCACGACCCGAATCTCGCCGAGGGGATGCCCGTCGAGGCCGCGCCGTTCGTCGTCCGGGGGGGCGAGGCCCGGCCGATCCCCCCGGCGGCGCCGCTGTACGGCAACGGCGGGATGGAGGACGCTCGCGGCGATCGCCTGGACGGGTTCGCGTTCCAGGACGACCCCGGCGCGGGCTCGTTCGTGGACGGGTCGGTCTTCCATTCCGGCGGGCGGTCGCTCCGGCTGGAGGCGAAGGGCGGGTCGCCGAACCGCCGCGCGATACGGACGATCGCCGTGGAGCCTCGCCGCGTGTATCGCTTCTCGGCGTGGGTCAAGGCCGAGGGCCTGCGCCCGGCCGCGTCCTTCCGCCTGTTGATCCTCGGGGCGGGGGAGGGGGGCCGCGCGCTGACGTTTTTCGAGGGGGGCGTCGCGAGCGACCAGGACTGGAAGCGGGTCGAGGTCGTCTTCAACAGCCTGGACCAGACGAAGGTCAACGCTTATATCGGCCTCTGGGCGCCGTCCGGGGGGAGGGTCTGGGTGGATGACGTGGCCGTCGAGCCGATGGGCCTCGCCAACGTCCTGCGCCGGGATGGCTGCCCACTGGTCGTGACTTCCGACGACGGGAGGACGACATACGAGGAGGGCCGCGACTTCGAGCCGGTATCCGACCCGAAGCTCGGCCGCGTCCCCTGGGACGGCGAATACTCCTTCTCCCACGACGGGCCGCCGGTCCGCGTCTCGGCCGGAGGTCGCATCCGCGACGGCCAGAAGCTCCGCGTGAGTTGGCATCACCCGGTCGCCGTGCATGGCTCGCAGGTGATGTGCTGCCCCAGCGACCCCAAGGTCGAGACGCTCCTGCGCGACCAGGCCCGGCGCGTGAACGAGCTATTCCGCCCCCGGACCTTCTTCATGAGTCATGACGAGATCCGCTGCCTGAACTGGGACCGCTCGTGCCTCGACCGCGGGCTGACCTCGGGCGAGATCCTGGCCGACAACGTCAAGCGGTGCGCGGCGATCCTGGAGGAGGTCGCGCCGGGTTGCCAAATCGTCGTCTGGTCGGACATGTTCGACCCGACGCACAACGCGGTCGCCGGCCCCTACTACCTCGTCAACGGCACGCTGGAGGGCTCCTGGCTGGGCCTGCCGCCGCGAGTGACGGTCGCCAACTGGAACTCCGGGAAGGCCGCCGAGAGCCTGGCCTTCTTCGCCGATCGCGGCCACCGCCAGATCCTCGCCGGCTACTACGACGTCGACGACCTCTCCGGGTTCACCCGCTGGGACGCCGCCGCGCGGGGCGTTCGGGGCGTCGACGGCTTCATGTACACCACCTGGGAGCGGAAATACTGGCTCCTCGAAGAATACGGCCGGGCGATGGCGGGGCGACCGACGGACGATGGGAGGAAGACGCTATGACATTCCTGGGGGCTTGCCTCGCCGCGGCGCTGGTCGCGCAATCGGGGTCGTCGTTGCGGATCGACTCGGTTTCGGCTCTGGCCCGCCAGCCCCAGGCCGACGACCCGGCGGTGATCTGGTTCGATGACTTCGACGGCCCGGAGAAGCCTTACACCGAGGCCGAGGGCGGACTCGACGACCGCGTGGCCTTCGGGGGCGTGGGGCGGTCGATCGCCTGCCGGTACGGGAAGGGGGAGCGGGGGTCCGGCAACCGCAAGGTCTTCTTCGGCGACAGCCCGACCGGCCGCGTCGTCCGACGGGGGGAGACGTTCGACGACGTCTACTGGCGCGTCTACGTCAGGCATCAGCCCGGCTGGGCCGGCGGGGGCGAGGACAAGCTCTCGCGGATCACGTCGATCACCTCCCCGAGATGGACTCAGGCGATGATCGGGCACGTCTGGACGAGCGGCGAGACGCTGACGCTCGACCCCGCCAGCGGCGTCCGCGACGACCGCGTGGTCACGACCCGCTACAACGATTTTCCCCGCCTGCGATGGCTCGGGAACAGCCCCACGGCCAGGTTCCCCTTCAGCGTCCCGGCCGAGTCGGGCTGGTGGGTCCGCGTCGAGGCGCGGGTGAAGGTGAACACCCCCGGCGAGCGCGACGGCCTGATGCAGCTCTGGATCGACGGCCGGCTCGAAGCGGAGCGGACGGGGCTCGACTGGCGGGGCCGCTACGACGGGCACGGCCTCAACGCCCTGTTCCTGGAGTCTTACTGGAACGAGGGGTCGCCCGTCGACCAGACGCGCTGGCTCGACCTGTTCGCGATCTCGACCCGGCCGATCGGGCCCGTCGTGACGCCTCGACGACCCGTGCTACTCCTGGGAGGCCCCGCGCCGGAGGCGGCCCGCGACGGCTGGGAGGTCGAGGTCGCGGGAGACGACGGCGTCGTCGTGTGGCGATCGAAGCCCGTCGTCGGCGCGACGCGGGCGACGGTCGACGCGGAATCCGGCACATTCACCGGGCCGCTCGCCGGCGCCGACCGACTCGCCGCCGACACGTCGCATGCCCTGCGCGTCCGCCCGCTCGGGGGAGAGGCGGCGGACGCGGGATGGTCCGACTGGCACCAGGTCTTCCGGACGGGCGACGAGTAGCCTTCCCCGTCGGCACCGTCACTCCTCGGCCGGTTCGAACAGGCGGACGTCGGGGTGCATGGTGTAGAGGCGGTCCCCCTGGGGGGTGGGGACGAGGATGGCGCTGGAGCGATTGTCGCCGATGATGGGGTTGCCGGGGTATTTCTCCCAGTGGACCAGGTCGCGCGAGCGGGCGAGGTTCGTGGTCCAGTCGCGGACGGCGACGTCGGCCAGGGCGTGATAGAAGGCGTAGTACCAGCCGTCGCGGCGGACGACCTGGTTGAGCGCGACCTGGGCGCGGTCGAACGGCTCGGGGCCTCGGGCCAGGACGGGTTCGTCGCGGACGTTGGTCCAGACCTTCATGTCGCGGCTGGTGGCCAGCCAGACGCCCATGTCGCCGCGCTCGTAGAAGAGATGCCAGACGCCGTCCTCCAGCCAGGCGGTGGGGGTGCCGAACGAGCCGGGCTCGATGGGGGAGCCGTCGACCTTGCGGACGTCGAGCGAGCCGTGGTCGATCCAGTCGACGCCGTCGGCCGAGGTCAGCCGATGCGGGATGTCGCCCCGGCCTTCCGCGAACATCAGGTAGCCCTCGCCGTCGCGGACGACGAAGACGTCCTCGGTCCAGGCGTCGCGGAAGACGGGGTTGCGGTCGTCGCGCCGCCAGGTCGCGCCGTCGTCGGAGACGGCGCGGCCGAGCGACATCGTCAGGGGCCGGTCGCGGTCGTATCCGGAGTACCAGAGGGTGTAGCGGCCGTCTTCCGGGAGGATGAAGCCGCGCTCGCGGATGCGATGGTCCCAGGTCGCCTCGCCCGTCCCGGCGAAGACCGGTCCGTCGCCGACGGGCTTCCATTTCGCGAACGCCCACGGCTCCTCGAACGCCCCGGCGCCACTCGCCGCGCCCAGCAGGACGGCAAGCAACGCCGCCCGGATCCGCCATCGCCTCATCCCGTGCTCCTCTCGTGTCGCCCGCCGCGAGCCCGACTCCGATCGATCGAAGGCCCCTTATTCGGACTTCGCCTCTTCCTTCGCGGAATCATCCTTGGCCTTCTTCGCGGCCTCGGCCTTCAGCTTCGCCTTGACCTTGGCCACCTTGGGGACGACGAAGGTCTGGACGTAGGGATGGCCGGGATTCTTGCGGGCGAAGTCCTGGTGGTGGCCCTCGGCGGGGTAGAAGGCCTCGAAGGGGACGATCTCGGTGACGGCGGGGGACTTGCCGGCGCGCCTGGCGTTGAGGGCGTCCTTGGACTTCTGGGCGGCCTCGCGCTGCTCCTCGGAGTGATAGAGGATGATGGAGCGATACTGGGGGCCGTAATCGGGCCCTTGCGCGTCGACCGTGGTCGGGTCGTGGGCGGCCCAGAAGTAGTCCAGGAGCGTGTCGAACGAGATGACGGCGGGGTCGTAGGTGATCTGGATGACCTCGGCGTGGCCGGTCAGGCCGGTGCCGATCATCTGGTACGTCGGGTTCGGCACGTTGCCGCCCGAGTAGCCCGAGACGACCGACTTCACCCCCGGCAGCCGCTCGAAGAACGCCTCGGTGCACCAGAAGCAGCCCCCGCCGAAGGTCGCCTCCTCCAGCTTCGGCTCGCCCGCCTTCTCGCCCTCCTTCGCCTCCTGCCCGCGCGCGGCGTCCGCGGCGAAGGCCAGCGAGAACGCCAGGCCGAAGCCCATGATCAATTGAAGCGTGCTCATCCGTCTCCGCTCCTCTCCAGGGTTGGTGGTGGGATGGGGCGCGAACCCCCGACCAGGACCATTGTCGCCGCGGACGCCGCGGTTTCCACCCCCGAATCCCGTCCTCGGCCTATTCCGGCCCCGCGCCAAGCCTCGCCGCGAGCGCTTCGAGGAACGGCGGGGCGTCGGAGTCGCGGGGGAGGCCGGAGACCTGGCCGTCGCCGATCTCGACGATCGTCCACCGGCCGTCGCGCCGACGGGCGACGTCCATGGCGACGAACCGGCTCGGCACGCGCGCGGCGGCCTCGGCGAACGCGCCGGGGTCGGGCGGCTCGCCGTCGTAGGCGACGCCCTCCCAGTAGGGAGACTGGAAGATCGGCGCGCCGTCGAGCCAGAAGATACGATGCTCGTCGACGATCGGCATCCCGCTTTTGGGATGGGCCCCGATCGGCGCGAACTCGACGAACTCGCGGAGGACCAGCCCGCCCGCCAGGTCGTCCCCCTGGAGTTCCAGGAACGTCCCGACCACCCGCGCGACGGCCTCGCGGTCGCTCGCCGAGGGGATGAAGCAGGCGGTCGCCCACTCGTGCTTCCGACTCTTGACGAAGTCCTTGACGATCAACGGCGCGTCGCCGAAGTTCGCCGCCGCGGCGTCGGCCGCCCGATGCGGGGCGAGGTCTCCGGTCAGCCAGATGGAGCGAGGCGTCAGGCCCTCGACCGCCCCATGCCAGCCGGGTAGGTGGTGGCCCGCGCGATACTGGCGAGGGTCGTTGACGAGGCGGACGCCGCGATCGAGGAGGGCGTCATGGAGCGTCTCGTATCGCTCCGGCGTCAGCATCCAGCCGCGATACACGGCCGTCTCCGGCGTCTCGCGAGCGGCGATCCCGCGGACGACCCGCGAGAGGGGTTCGCCCCCGGTCAGGGCGTCGTGGTCGATGAGCACGGATCCGACGCCCTTCGCGGCGACCGCGTCGATCTCGGCCTGGAAGCTCCGATCGGGCCGAGCGGGCTCCAGGGGGTCGCGGCAGAAGACGACGAGCATCCCGCGCCTCCGTCTCAGCGGAAGAGGACGTTCGCGCCCAGGGCCCGGGCGTCGTCGTCGAGTTCGACGGCGATCAGGTAGACGCGGGGGTGGTCCGGGACCACGGCGATGATGGTCCGGAAGGCGACGCGCCAGCCGCCGCCCCCCTCGCGCCAGAGGCTGGTGGTCCAGGCGGGGGAGGAGGGATCGACGGTGCAGTTGAGGCGGGCGTTGGCGTAGTCCCGGGCCGCCTCCACCACGAGGCGTTCGCGGGCGATGCCGTCGCGGTCCAGGACGTGGGCCCCGGCGAGGGCCTCCAGCGGGGTCGGGAACTCGGGCGAGGTGGCCAGGGGGTCGCAATCCGCGACGGACGCGACGTCCCCGGCGCGGCCCGACGGCCACGCGGCGAGCGCGGCCAGGATCACGACCGTCGCGGCGAATGCCCCCAACGCCTTGTTCATCGCGGCCCCCTCACGTCTTCCGCCACGGGTGGAACCCCAGCGTACTCGGCGCGATCGACGTCCGTCAAATGGCGTCGGCGCCAGGGGGTCCGCCGCCGAAATCCATCGACACGCCCAAGACGCGGGGCCGGACGGAGTTGGCTTCGTTCGCGCGCCGGCGACTCCACGAGATTTCGCGGATCATTCCATCCAGAAGCGGTTTACGACCAAATCCTGGTGGCTTCGTTCGTCATTATCGAATGCATTTCTTCCCTCCTCCCGACGGTGATCGGCGGCATGCTCGCCGCCGGGACGCTCGCGGGTCCGGGCGACGCGCGGGGCCGCGCGACGTGGACCGGACGCCCCGCAATCGAGGCGGCGATTCCGTCGCGGCGCTCTTCCCGCGCCCGTCAAACCGATTCCAGGATGCCAAGGAGCGAGAGCCACGATCTCTGGCATGCTCCGCGGCGAGGGGTCGGCGATTTCATGTTTCCCGATTTTATTTCTCGTTGGTGGAGATTCGGGAAGGCCGGCGGGATTCGCGGCGTCCGAAAGGATGGTCTCCGAACTCCAGAAGTGTCCTTGCTCGTCGTCCCCCTCATCTAACCGCTTCGCGGTCTGTCTTCCCCCGCGAGGGGGGAAGAGATTTAAGAAGCCCTTTCCCCTCGCGGGGGAAGGTGGTCCGAAAGGCCGGATGAGGGGAGGCCAAGCGAGAACGCGGCCGGGATTTCCGAGGCTCCGGGGGCGGCGTGTCTCATACCCTGCCCATGCGCTCATCATCACCCTGACCGAAGGCCGCGCGGCCAGCCTTGCACCGCGGCGGGGGAGGGTGGGCGTTCGCGAATCGCCGGACGACTTGAGTAAAAACTGCATGGCCGCCGTGTCGATTTTACAAACCCTCGGCATAACCGGCCGCGCGTCGCCGCGCAACTCTCGGCCATCGCGCATCTCGACGTGGATTGCGGCGGCCGCCGATTTCCCCATTCCTTCCACGATCGTCCCAAGTTCCGGAGGGCGGGCGGACGATAAGAGGGACCGACGGGGGAAGCGGGGAGGGTCGGGGAGCGGCGTCCCCGGAGTCCCCGTTGACGGTCCTCGGGGGATGGGCTATGGTTCGGCCGCTCGAAGGTCCGGCCCGGTTCGACGTCGGGCTCGCGGCCTCGGGCGGGGCAGGGAGGCCCAGCATGGCGACGATCTCCGAAGCGACGTCGGCCCCGGCGAGCGAGGCCGAGGCCCTGGCGTTCGCCCGCCGCGTGCTACGCGACGAGGCGCGGGCGCTGGCGGCGGTGCGCGATCGGCTGGACGGCTCGATCGTCCGCGCCTCGCGGCTGGTCCACGACTGCCGCGGGGGCGTGATCGTCACCGGCATGGGCAAGGCCGGGCTGGTGGGGCAGAAGACGGCCGCCACGCTGGCCTCCACCGGCACCAGGGCCTACCCGCTGCACCCCGCGGAGGCCGTCCACGGCGACCTCGGCCGCGTCCGCGACGGCGACGTGGTGCTGGCGTTCTCGCAGAGCGGCGAGACCGAGGAGGTGCTGCGGCTCCTCCCCACCGTGCGCCGGATCGGCGCCAGCCTGGTCGCCATCACCGAGCGCGCCGCCAGCTCGCTCGGCCGCGCCGCCGACGTCTGCATCGCGATGGGGAACGTGCCGGAGGCCTGCCCGCTGGGCCTGGCGCCCTCCGCCAGCACCACCGCCATGATGGCCGTCGGCGACGCCCTGGCGCTCCTGGTCGCCCGGATGCGCGAGTTCACCCCCGAGGACTTCGCGCTGTACCACCCGGCGGGGAACCTCGGCCGCCGGCTGACGCGCGTCGAGGACGTGATGCGGACCGGCCGCGACGTCCGCCTCGCCGCGCCCGAGGAGAGCGTCCGCCAGGTGTTCATCCGCCTGGCCGGCCCCCGGCGACGCTCCGGCGCGGTGCTGATCCGCGACGACCGGGGCATGCTGCTGGGCATCTTCACCGACAGCGACCTCGTCCGCCTGTTCGAGAAGCGGCGCGAGGACGAGCTGGACCGCCCGATCGGCGAGGTGATGACCGCGAACCCGCTCCGCGCCACGGCCGGCGCGATGCTGGGGGAGGCGGTCGAGCTGATGAAGGCCCGCAAGATCAGCGAGCTGCCCGTCGTGGACGCCGAGGGGCGGCTCCTGGGCCTGATCGACGTCACCGACCTGATCGGGGCGTCCCCCGAAGACTTCGAGGAGTGAGCCGATGGCGAGCCAGCCTGTCCGCCCGGCCGACGTCGAGGCCCGTTGCGCGAGGATCGACATCCTGGCGGTCGACGTCGACGGCGTGATGACCGACGGCCGGATCATCGTCGACGACCTCGGGGTCGAGTCGAAGAACTTCCACGTCCGCGACGGCCTGGGGTTCGCCCTCTGGCACAAGGCGGGCAAGACATCGGCCATCCTCTCCGGGCGGTCCGCCCCCGTGGTGGAGCGCCGGGCCGCCGAGCTGAGGATCGGCCGGGTGGTCCAGGGCATCGCCGACAAGGGGGAGGCCCTGCGGGCGCTTTTGGCCGAGTCCGGCGCGACGGCGGATCGGGTCTGCTACATCGGCGACGACCTGATCGACCTGCCGGCGATGCGGGCCGTCGGCCTGGCGTGCTGCCCGGCCGACGCCGTGGAGGAGGCGCGGGCGGCCGCGCACGTCACGACCGTCGCGACCGGCGGATCCGGCGTGATCCGCGAGGTCGTCGAGCGGATCTTGAAGGCGCAGGGCCTGTGGCACGACGCTTGCGGCCCGTACCTCGCGCCGGCGACGTAGGCGGGCCGCGACGGGGCGGGCGAGACGCTGGGGACCGGGTCACCGACGTACCGGAACATCGAGTCGATTCGTGCTCAAGAAACTCTTCAAGACGGCGACTGTCCTCGGCCTGCTGGCGGTCGCGCACCTGGCGTACGTCCAGGGCTTCCAGCTCCTGGCGGCCCGGCTGCGCGAGGCGCACGCCTTCGACGAGGTGAAGTTCGCGGCGCGCGACTCGGCGACCAAGGTCATGGTCAAGCGGATGGCGGCCGAGTCGTTCGGCGCCGACCACTGGACCGTCGGCGACGACGTGTACAACTACCTGGTCCCCTCCAAGGGCCTGGCGCTGTTCACGACGCACCTGGAGCGCCCCACCGAGCGCGACGGCGTGAAGTTCGACGGCAAGCGCATCGAGGTCTCGCCGGCGGCCGTCGTCCTCCAGCCCCCCGGCGGCGGCAGGCGCAGGATGCTGACGAGCCAGCGGGCCGACATCGACCTGAACAAGCCGTTCAGCCTCGACCTGAAGCCCAACGCCGAGCCCGTGAGCGTCGACCTCGCCGTCCTGGAGCGCGACGTCACGTTCCGCGACGACGCCGGCACGCCCGACGACCCGTCCGACGACATGGTCATCGGCCCGATCAACCGGGTCGAGTACGACGGCGTCAACCAGGTGATCCGCAGCGACTCCGACATCGTCCTGGTCGACCGCGGCCTGCGGGTCACGGGGACCGGGCTGGAGATCCGCCTCTCCACGAAGCCCCCGGAGCAGGGGGCGAAGGGGGGCCCGGGGATCGAGGGCGCCCAGAAGATCACGCTGTTCAAGAACGTCCGCGCCACGTTCATCGACAGCGGCGGCGGCGGCAACGTCCTGCCCGACGTCATGGGGGGCGGCGTGAGCGCGACCGCCGGCAGGGACGAGAAGGGGGAGCCGATCCCGCTGGACGTCCAGTGCCAGGGGCCGCTGGTCGTGGAGCTGCCGCGCAAGCCGTCGACGCCCGACGTGGGCCCCCCCGAGCCCCCGCTGCCGACCGGCGTGGAGTTCCGGGGCAACGTCGTCGTCCGTCGCGGCAAGCTCGACGAGCTGCCCGACCAGATCGACTGCGACACGCTCCACCTGACGCTCCTCCCCGGCGAGCCCAGGCCCCCCGCGCCCACGGCCGACGGCGCGCTCGCCGCCGCCGACGGGGCAGCCGAGCCGGATTCCGGCGGCGGGCTGCAACTGCGGCGGGCCCAGTTCAGCGGCCACGCCGTCTGGATCCAGTCGCCGGCCCAGGGGATCAAGATCCGCTGCGTGGAGCTGCTGCACTACGAGGATCCGGCCGCCGGCAAGAAGACGACCATCCTCAACGGCGGCGGCCCCAAGAAGCTGTGGGTGGAGAAGCGCGACGTCGCCGCCGTCGGCCAGCCCGACGCCGGCCAGGTCCGCGCGATCACCCACGTCTGGTGCAACGACGCCACCGTCACCGACCAGGGGGGCCGGATTGCCCTGGTGGCCAACGGCCCCGGCCTGCTGGAGAGCCGCCCCGGCTCCGCCGCCGACGCCCCGCCGCGCGACGTCCCGCCGGCCCGCACCGCCGTCTGGCGCGACCAGCTGTGGCTCCAGGACGAGGCCGTCGCCGAGGGCGTCGAGCCCGGCAAGGTGCTGGTCCTGAAGGGCGCCCCGCGCGTCGAGGACCGGGTCGGCAAGTCCTCGCTGGGCGCCGACGACTACATCATCGCCTACCTCAACCCGCCCGCGAAGAAGGCCGAGCCCCAGCGGACCGCCGACGGACGCGACGTGGTCCCCGCCGCCTACGTGGAGCCCGACCCGGCCGCGCCGCCGAAGCAGGAAATCCCCAACATCCGCCGGCTGCGCGCCATCAAGAACGTCCACCTGATCGACGCCGAGCACGACTACGGCTTCCGCGAGCACCTGGACGTCGACTTCGTCACCGGCGCCATCCAGGCGCCCCCCGCGAAGCCGGCCCCGGCCGCGTCGAAGCCGGAGCCCGCCCCCGCCGCGGAGCCCGCGACCACGCCCGAGACCAAGGCCAAGGCCGCCGCGACCCCGACGCCCGCGCCGGGGGCCGCCGAGCAGCCCGCGAAGCCCCGGACGACCACCATGGCCGACACCGCCGAGGCCGTCGTCGTGGTCGGGCCGAAGATCGCCGCCGCCGACGCCGCCAGGCCCGAGGGCGAATCGGGTTACGAGCTGCGCGACGTCGTGATGCGGGGCGGGGTCCGGATCCATCAGCCCGCCGGGGTCGGCAAGGCCGTCGGCACGGACGCCCGCGGCGAGCTGCTGGAGCTGCACTCCGCCGCCGGGGGCAAGGCGACCTTCGACCTCTACCACCACGACCCGTACTCGCGCAAGGGCAGGGGGATCGACCCCGCCACGGCCCCGCCGGCCGTCGTCCGCAACGATCAGATGACCGTCGTCGCCGAGACGCTCCAGGTCGACCAGGCGCTCGACCTCGTCCGGGCGTACGGCCGCCAGGGCAAGCTGACCATGCTCGTCGACCGCGCCACGCTCACCGACCGCGTCGCCGACGCCACGGCCGAGGGCGACGACGCCGACGCGCCCCGCGAGCCCGCCGCCCAGAAGCCGCCCGGCCGTCGCAACGGCAAGGAGCTTTCCGCCAAGGTCCCGCTGACCGTCACCTGGGCCGACCGCATGGTCTTCGAGGGCGTCTCGCAGGATCCGCTCGAGCGCCCGGCCGCGAAGATCAAGTTCTTCGGCAAGGCCCGCGCGGAGATGGAGGACGCGCTCCTCTACGGCGAGGAACACCTCACCCTCTACACCGATCGCCCCGTCCCGCTGGTCGACGCCGGCAAGCTCGCGCCCGCCCCCGGGGCCGCCCCCGTCGCGGCCGGGGCCGACCCGGCCGCCGAGCCCGAGCCGAAGGCCGACCTGGCGATGATCGAGATCAAGGGGACGGCCAAGCAGCCGGCGCTGGTGATCTCGCGGAAGGTCCACCCCGAGCAGAAGGCGGTCATCAACGCCCAGCGGATGCAGGCGCTCTCGATCGTCTACGACCGGGCCTCCGGGCTGTTCAAGGCGCCCGGCCCCGGCGAGGTCCGGCTGTACGACCGGAGCGACGACGCGGGCGGGCAGGGGGGCTTCGACGCCACGCTCGCCGAGGGCCCGACGGTCCGTCCGGTCGCCTACCGGGCCGACGAGGACGGCGAGGCGCCGGCCGACAAGGTCGCCGCCAGCCCCGACGCCCCCCGACGCCTCAACGGCGAACGGCCCAGGCTGGCGCCGCTGGTCCTGACCCAGATCCTGTTCAAGGGAGAGATGCGCGGCCGGTTCGGCACGGGGAAGGCCAACGACGTGGACGACCAGCGCTGGGCCGAGTTCCACGGCGCGGTCGAGACGATGCGGGGCCCGGTGAAGACCGAGCGCGACACCTTCAACCCCGACCGACTGCCGGCGGAGGTGACCTCGATCACGTCCAACATCCTGCGGGTGATCAACGAACCCCCGCCCCCGGGCGCGGGGACAACCTCCGGCGGCCGGACGTTCCTCAAGGCGTGGGACGACGTCAACATCCGGGCCCGCGACTCCGCCCTGCAAGCCGATATCGTGAGCTACGACTCGCTCAACGACCTGGCGTTCGCGAAGGGGACCGAGGGCCGATCCGTCCAGATCCTCCAGCAGCGGGGCGTCGGCCAGACCGGCTCGCCCGGCACCGCCGACGTCGTCCAGCTCAACCCCAAGACCGGGGCGTTGGAGGTCAAGAACCCCGGCGTCTGGCGGCTGATCGACGAGCGCACCGGCACCCGCCCGACCGTCGTCGACCCCAAGCGCGCCGGCGACGACGCGGGCGAGAAGAAGCGTCAGAAGCCGTTCCGCCCCCCCACCAACCCCGCCGAACGCCGCGGCTTCTCCGGCTCCGGCCGCTGACCGCGGCCGGAAGAGGGGGAGACGGCCTGGCGACCGATGTCCCCTCTCCCTTGGTGGTGCTTCGTCGAACTCCCTGACGGTGGAGCCAAGACACGAATCCCTTCTCCCCTCGTGGGAGAAGGTGGCCGGAGGCCGGATGAGGGGGCGATCGGCGACGCATCCCGGGTGAGGTCGGCTTTATTGTGGCGGGGGCGGGGGGGG
>NZ_JBBCIR010000101.1:0-5575 GCF_037189885.1 Paludisphaera sp. | reverse complement strand
AGCGGCCCGTCCTCCCGCTTGATGAGGTCGGCTCTTTGTTCGTCGGTCAGTTGCACCACATGTCGCTTCGTCATTGGCCCTCCTCCTGGCGGGCCAGAATATCGGAACAGGCGTTAGAAACCAATGCGGTCTACCACTAGTATTACTGTCGCGCTTTGGTTCACGGCGAATGGCCGCGGCTCCGGTAGTGGCATCGCATGGCCTCGGCCTGATGGCGTCGCCGCCACCGCGACCAGTCCAGCCAATGGTCCGCGTCGCGGGCGACCGGCCAGACGAGACGCGTGAGCAGGCGGCGGACCTCGGGGACCGTCGGCGGGATCAGCTCGGCGAGGCGCCCCCTCGTCCTCTTTTTGGGGGCGGCGGGGCCGCCTCGGCCCGCGGGACCTCCAGGAAGGCGTGGGCCAGCGGCGACAGAGTCACGTGCCGGTGCCATCCGGCCCGGCTCCGCACCTCGTAGTCGTCCAGGCCGACCTCCTGCTTGGCCTGCTCGAAGGCCGACTCGATCGCCCAGCGGCAGCCCGCCACGCGGGCCAGTTCCTCCACGGTCGTCCCCTTGGGACATCGGCAGAGGTAGAACGCCCGCTCCTGAGGCTCGGCGATCGCTCGATGCACGAGCAGGCCCTTGGTCCACGCCTCGTCGGACTGGAAGGGGAACTCGACGAAGGCGCAGTCGTAGAGCCGCTGGCCCTTCGTCCCGGCCCCGCGGCTGAGGCGGAGCCAATCGGCCGCCGGCAGCCCGGCGGCCAGGGCGTCGGCGCGGCCGTGGAAGCCGCCGAGGAACAGCCGCTGGGCCGAGGAGACCGCGACGACGTAGCCGAGCCCGTGCCGCTCGATCAGGCCGCGGAACTTGTAGTCGGAGCCGTAGACCTCGTCGGCCGTGACCCACGCGGCCGGCGTCCCGGCCTTCAGGGCGAGCCTCAGCATGGCCCGGGCCTGCTCGGGCTTGGTCGCGAAGGCGACCTCCTCCGGGACGCCGGCCTCGCGGCGGCGGGCCGCGTCCCCGGCCCACGACTTCGGCAGGTAGGGGGCCCGGTCGAGGAAGGCGGCCCCGCGGCCCGAGCGATAGGCCAGGAAGACGCCGACCTGGCAGTTCTCGTTCCGGCCTGCCGTGCCGGAATACTGCCGCTGCACGCCGGCCGACTTCGCCCCCTTCTTGAGGAGCCGGTCTCGTCCACGATCAGGACGCCGTCGGGCTCGCCGAGGCGGTCCACGACGTAGGCGCGGAGGTCGTCGCCGACGGCGTCGGCGTCCCAACTCGCGCGGCCCAGGAGCCGCTGTACTCCGTGCGGCGTGGCGTCGCCGAGGGACTCGGCGAGTTGCCAGGAGTTCTTGCGATCGACGCGGCCCAGCAGGCCGCGAAGATACGCCTCGGCCCGCCGCCGCAGGTCCCTGCGGCCGAACCGCGTGGCGAGCCGCCCGGTCAGCTCCTCGAATCGTTCCGGCCAGGCGGCCGCGACGTCGGCGATCGGCATTCGGGACCTCCGTGAAGGAGTCCCCAGACTAAACCAAGTCGATGCGCGACTGTAGTACTAACGACGGACGGGCGTCAGCCGGTAGCTACAAGGGAGGGGTCCACCAGCGGCTCAGGGAGTCCCGACGTCGGCTCGAAGGGCTGGGGCGGTACGTCGAGGCGTGAGCAGTACTCGGGCGACCGCCGGACTACCGGGACATCCGGCGATCGGGGGAAGAAGTGTATGGAATTGCCCTCGTCCAGGTAGCATAGGACTTACGCGATAGGCGGTATCCGGTGGAGCGGCCGGGCCCGGTAGGCGCGGACGGCGTCGCGGACGACGGCGGCCTTGGCCTCATACCAGCTGACGCCGGTGGCGTAGAAGCTCCACGACAGGCGGGCGAACGCCCGGATCGCCATCCCGATATGGTTCCGCTGCGCCCGGGCCGACCGGGCCTGGCATCGCTCGACGTTGCAGCACTGCTTCAGGGCCCGGTGGTACTCCTCCACGGCCCAGCACCGCTCGGCCAGCGCCTGGCGGCCCAGCTCGTCCATGGCGAGGTCGTTGGTCGCCCAGTATTCAACGTCCCCGTCTCGGGAGACCGCCTTGAACACGCGGAGCGGGCCGGACCCCTCCATGTGGACCACCAGCCCGCCGTCGCCGATCGGGACCTTCGAGATCGGGCGATAGCCGCCGCGGTCGAGGTCGACGCGGCGGTTGGACTTCAACCGCGTGAGGAAGGTCCAGCCCAGGCCGCGGACCCGCTTCAGGTTCGCCAGGCTGGCGTACCGGCTGTCGAAGAGGACCGCCCGCGGCCGGAAGCCGCGACGGGCCGCCCCGGCGATCATGGCCGCGAAGTGGTCGTTCTTGGTCAGGCCGTCGACGGGGGCGTCGTAGACCCGGTAGTCGACCGGCATGCAGCGGTCGCCGTCGGACCAGACCAGGCTGATCAGGTTGATGCCCCAGACGACCTTGCGATGCTTGCCCGACCAGTGGCGGTGGACCGGCTCGATCTTCCTGGAATAGAGCTTGTCGAGCGTGGAGTCGTCGAGGATCAGGACGCCGTCGTCCCTGCGGACCAGCGGCTCGACCTCGGCCCAGAGCGTCTCGGGGTCGGGCTCCAGGCGGTGGAGCAGCCGGGTGTAGGCGTCGTGCGCGGCCGGGTCGGGGCGCTCCGGCCCGGTCCGGGAGGCCTCGCAGCAGCTGGCCGCCCGCGGCGTGGCGATCAGGAAGTCGATGTAGTCCTCGTCGCTGCACTTGGCTCGGCTCATGCGCCGATCCTACGGCCGGGGAGGCCGCCGCGCAATCTGTCCCGATGTCTACTGCTGCGTAACTCCTATGGCAATTGGATGGCGGCTAGGGCTACGTCGTGGTCGAGAACGGGTTTCTTGAGACGTGCCACGAGGACACGGACGGCGAAGGACCTGCGTCCTCGGTCGGAAGCGAGCCATGCGACGCCGCCTCCCGCACCGCCAGGCATCACCTCCGCAGGTCGGCGATGGCGAAGGCGACCAAGACGAGCAGCAGGAGGATGCCGATCGCCTTGAGGGCCGACCAGATCCTCGCCGCAGATACACGCTCCCTCGCCTCCCTCTCCTCGATGTCCCTACGGTTCTGCTCGATGCTGTTGCGGCACTCCTTGCAAGTCCTCAGCGGCTCGCCGTAGTAGTGCTCGGACGCCTCGACCAGGGCCATGGGGGCAACCCGCTCCTCGAATTCTTGAACCTCGACGAGAAAGACGAACTCCCGCCCCTCGTCGATCGGCTCGCCGCAGTAGCGGCACGACCTTTCCCTCTCCCCGCCCATGCCGGCCTCCTACGGCTACCCTACGGCGGCCCAGGTGCCCTCGCCCGGCCCATCCGTTGATCGTCAGGTTGTCGATATCATTGTCCGGCGGCGACGGCACGTCCAGGCGTCTGGCTGGGACCGCGAGGCCCGCCGAAGCCGGGCTTGGGTCCCGTGGCCGTGGGCCCAATTCCGTCGTACCCGCAGTTCAGATTAGCCGAGGTACAGCACGTCTTGCCGGGCGATCATCGCCTCCCGGTTGGCGACTCCAGCAGCCTGGCCAGCAGCGGCACCAGCATCAACAAAGTGTCCCTGTCCGCCGCTTTCCTCGCCGAGCTTGCCCGCTTGCTGCTTCGACAGAAACAGGGAGGCGGCACTCTCCTCGGTAGGGGTCGGCGATGCTCGTGCCCAACGCCTTCGCCGGTCGGGCCACGAGTTCGATGCCGGCGACCTCTTTCGCCCCCTCCAGCTTGGCGATGTAGGTCGGGGTGACGACCGCCCGGTTCGCCAGGCCGGCCTGCGTCAGCCCCCGAGACAGCCGCGCCTCCCGCAGCCGGGCGGCGAAGACGCCGATGATCGGCTCGTGCTCATTTGGGATTTTTCCCCTCGGTCTCGCCATGCGCCCGCTACCCCGCTCGTGAAATGATTCCGGCTGGGAGTGAACACGAGGCTCCATTAGGTCTTGTCGACTTGCATAATGCCGCGAGTAGAGTGGTCTGGGCGGCGGGGATCTCGCCGGAGCGTCTGCGACGGGCGGAAGCCTGGATTCTCACGGAACCGCCGAGAATCTCTTCGGTGACACTTTTATGACGATGATCACACGGGGCCGAGTCTGGGCCTTCTTGGCGATCACTCTCATCTTCGCACCACCGGGCATGGCGACGGCCGGCGAGCGGGAAGTCGTGAGGGGGAAGTTCGACCCCCCGCCCGGCAAGATGCTCGTACTCCTCGGCTGCGACAACTATCAGTCGTATCGCCGCCTGACCGGGGACACTCCGGCGGGCGGCGTCTTCTGGTACGAGTTCAACGGGGATACGTCGTTCTTCGCAAGGAACGCCGCCCTGGTCGGGGAAGGTGGCGTCCTGGCCGTCCACTTCAGCTTGCCGGACAAGAAGACGGTCCGAGAGATCCTCTCGGGCGAACGGGACGAGAACATCCGAAGGATCGGCGCCGCCTTCAAGGGGTGGGGCCGCCCCCTCTACGTGGCCATCGGACCTGAGTTCGACCACAAGGACAACCGAGCCAAGTACACCGCCGCGTAGGTTCTGTCCGGTGAATCGCAAGTTATTACGATGGAGGGCCCTGGGACTCGGAGGCCGACATGACCCGCCACTACGAGCTGACTGCCGAGCAGTTCGCTTCCATCGAGGACCACTTGCCGGCCGACGGAAAGCCCGGCGGGCAGTGGAACGACCACCTGACGGCGCTCAACGGCATCCGCTAGACCCTGCACACCGGGGCCCAGTGGCGTGAGCTTCCCGAACGCTACGGCAAGTGGAAGTCGGTCCATGACCGCCTGAGCCGGTGGCGGGCCGACGGCACCTTCGACCGCGTCCTGGAGCGGCTGCACATGCGGCTCGACGAGCGGGGGAAGATCGACCATGATCTCTGGTGCGTCGACGCCACGAACATCCGAGCCGGCCGGGCGGCGGCCGGGGCCGGGGGGGGAAAAGGTCCCCGACGAGCCGGCCGACCACGCCCTCGGCCGTTCCCGAGGCGGCTTCGGCACGAAGCCGCACCTGGTCGTCGACGGCGGCGGCCTGCCCCTCTCGGCGGTGATCACCGCCGGCCAGGCCCACGAGTCCAAGTCGCTGGAGCCGGTGCTCGAGGCGGTGCGGATCAAGCGCCCCGGGCGGGGACGGCCCCGCTGTCGCCCGAGGCGACTGGCGGGGGATAAGGGGTACAGCTACCGGCGCATCCGCCGCTATCTGCGTCGCCGCCGGATCAAGGCGGTGATCCCGACCCGCAAGGACCAGCGGCGGAATCCGCACTTCGACAAGGAGGCGTATCGGCGTCGCAACGTGGTGGAGCGGTGCGTCGGCTGGCTCGAGGAGTGCCGCCGCCTGGCGACCCGCCACGAGAGGCTGGCGGTGAACTTCCTGGCGATGGTCGAGCTGGCCATGATCCGTCGCTGCTTCAAGGTTTACGATTCACCGGACAGAACCTAGTGGTAGACCGCATTGGTTTCTAACGCCTGTTCCGATATTCTGGCCCGCCAGGAGGAGGGCCAATGACGAAGCGACATGTGGTGCAACTGACCGACGAACAAAGAGCCGACCTCATCAAGCGGGAGGACGGGCCGCTCACCCGACGGCAACGCAACCGGGTCCAGGTCCTCC
>NZ_JBBCIR010000100.1:0-14575 GCF_037189885.1 Paludisphaera sp. | reverse complement strand
TCTCAAGGAGAAGAGCGTCGGGCCGTGCGGACGGCGTCTCGCTGTCATTCACGATCGACCGGATTGTCAAAGATCGGCGACCTGACTTCGTAGCAAGGTCTTCGCTGACCTTCCTACGCCGCGTGTCGCCCCCGAGTTCGCTCCGCCGTCGACGATTTCGGCCGACCCGTCGTTGATGACCAGGTCGGCCGTGTGTTTGTCGTCGTGGCGTTGTCCGCTCGACAAGAGAGATAGTACCAGGATCGCGGCGCGGGTCAACGGTCCAGTGGGGAAAATTCCGTGGAAGCTACCTGCTTCATGCCTCAACAATCTACAAGAGAAGGCTTTACGCGAACTTCGCCGCCTCGTTTTTTCGACGAATTCTCTAGTTCTCGGGGTTGCATAGGTCGGCTCTTGGGGCCGTTTCGAGCTGGGTTGCCTTGTCCTTGGTGACGAAGCCTCTTGGCGAGTATGCTGGATGGCGTTTTGCGAGCATGCCGCACGGGTTCACGGGTTCGACTCGGTATCCAGAATCTCCTTTCGCTTCCATCCTGTGCCCGCCGTCCATCCCCTGATTAATGGTCTTTCGGCTTGGTCTCCATCCGCCAGCGGGGGAGTGGTGACGCGCGGGGTTTCCGTGGGTCTTCTTCCTGCCCTTATATTGAAGGCCAAATCGCGTTTGACTCGCGACCTCGAATTTATCCCACCCGGGGGGCCGCCCTGGCCTTCCCTCCGCCATGGGTCGCTCGGCCCCTTGCGTTGGCTGGAGTCTTGACGTACAAGGGAAGTGGTCGAAGACTTGTTGAACGGACGAGCCGTCCGGCCCGACTCCCCCCCGCGAACCCGCCACGACCCTTGAGATGCCTTCGTCCGGGATGCTTTCCCGCGATCGGCGCTCCTGGGTCGCCATGCCCATTCGAGGTCGGTCAGCCATGAACCGCTCCCCGATCCCCTTTCCCACGCGCCTCGCTTTGGCCCTCGGGCTTTTTTTCTCCGTGCCCTTGTTGCTTGCGTCGGTCGGACGCGATGACGAGATCGCGAAGGGTCGGGCCATCTATGAGGCACAATGCCTCTCGTGCCATGGCAAGGGCGGCGAGGGGAGCGACTACTTTCCGCACGCGCTCATCGGCGACAAGTCGGTGAAGCAGCTTTCGCGGTATATCGCCAGGACGATGCCGGAAGACGACCCGGGGACATGCGTCGGGGAGGACGCCGACGCGGTCTCGGCTTACATGCACGACGCCTTCTACTCGCCGATCGCCCAGGCTCGCAACAAGCCGGCGCGGATCGAGCTGTCTCGGCTGACGGTCCGCCAAACGCAGAACACGCTGATGGATCTGATCGGGTCGTTCCGCGGCCCGATGGAATGGGAGGGTCCGAAGGGGCTCCAGGCCGAGTACTACAAGTCGCACCAGCACTGGAAGAAGGAAGACCGCATCATCGAGCGGGTCGACTCGGAAGTCCGGTTCGACTTCGGCGTCAACCTGCCGGAGTCTGAGGAGGTCGGGCATCGGTTCTTCATCCGGTGGAACGGCGGGGTGCTCGCGCCGGAGACGGGGGACTATGAGTTCGTCGTCCGCACGGAGCACTCGGTCAAGCTGTGGGTGAACGACGTCGAGACGCCGCTGATCGACCGTTGGGTCAAGTCGGGGGACGACACGGAGTTCCGCGAATCGCTCCGCCTGATCGGCGGACGGGTCTATCCGATCCGGCTGGAGTTCTCCAAGGGCAAGGGTGGCGTCGACGACAGCAAGACGGTGACGCCCCCGCCGATGCCGGCCACCATCGCCCTGCTGTGGAAGCGACCGGCGGCGGCGCTGGAGACGATCTCGGCGCGGTATCTCTCGCCGAAGCGCACGCCCGAGCTGTTCGTCCTCCAGACCCCGCTCCCCCCGGACGACCGGAGCATGGGATATGAGCGTGGGACGTCGGTGTCGAAGGCCTGGGACGAGGCGACGACCGACGCCGCGCTGGAGACGGCGGCATACGTGGCCGATCACCTGAATCGTCTGCTCCAGGTCAAGCCGGACGCTCCCGAGCGAGCGGAGAAGGCGCGCGAGTTCGCGAGGAAGTTCGTGGAGCGGGCGTTCCGTCGACCGCTGACGGAAGAGCAGAAGGCGACGCTCGTCGATCGCCGGTTCGAGTCGGGCGACGACGTGGACACGGCCATCAAGAAGGTGGTGCTGGGGGCGCTGGTCTCGCCGAGGTTCCTCTATCTTGAGCCGGGAGCGGAGTTCGACGATTTCGACGTGGCCTCGCGGATCTCGTTCGGCCTGTGGGATTCGCTCCCGGACGCCGCGCTGATGGAGGCGGCAGGCAAGGGCGAGTTGAAGACGCGCGAGCAGGTCGCGGCGCAGGCGGAGCGGATGGTGGACGACCTCCGAACGCGGGCCAAGCTGCGGGAGTTCCTGCTCCAGTGGCTCAAGGTCGACCGGGTGTCGGATCTGTCGAAGGATCCGGAGCTGTTCCCCGATTTCGACGAGGCGGTGGCGGGGGACCTGCGGACGTCGCTGGAGATGTTCCTGGAAGACGTGGCGTGGGGCGAGGGGTCGGACTTCCGCCGGTTCCTCCAGTCGGACGAGCTGTACCTGAACGGCCGGCTGGCGAAGCTGTACGGGGCCTCGCTGCCGGAAGACGCGCCGTTCCAGAAGGTGAAGCTGGAAGGCGAGCCGCGGGCGGGGCTTTTGACGCATCCTTACCTGATGGCGAGCTTCGCGTACACGAGCGTCAGCTCGCCGATCCATCGCGGCGTCTTCCTGGCGAGGGGCGTGCTGGGGCGGCTGCTGCCCCCGCCCCCGGAGGCGGTCTCGCCGGCCCCCGACCTGGACGACGGCCTGACCACGCGCGAGCGGGTCGCGGTCCAGACCAGCCCGGAATCGTGCATGACCTGCCACTCGATCATCAACCCCGTGGGATTCACGCTGGAGAACTTCGACGCCGTGGGACGATTCCGCAAGGAAGAACGCGGCAAGCCGATCGACGCGAAGGGCGAATACCAGTCGCGCACCGGCGAGGTCGTCGCGCTGGACGGGCCGGTCGACCTGGCGCGATACCTCGCGGGGTCGGAGGAGGCCCATTCGGCGTTCACCCAGCAGTTGTTCCACTACCTGACCAAGCAGCCGATCAACGCCTTCGGCATGGACACGGCGCGGGAGCTGACAGCGGCGTTCGAGGCCCACGACTTCAACATCCGCCGGCTGATGATCGAGGAGATCGCGGCCTCGGCGACCACCCCCCGGCGAGCCGAGGGGGACGCGGTCGCCTCGGCGCCCTGAGCGGGCGTCGGGCCGGGCGCTCAAGACGACCCGACCGACCGAACCATCCACCAACCTCCGGCGACGCATCGCCTCGCCAACCCAACCCAGGAGACGAGACATGGCCCGGACCCGTTCGCGACGCGAGTTCCTGCGCGATCTAGGCCTGAGCGCCGCGGCTTTGCCGTTCGTGCTCAACCTGCCGAGCCTGGGCTTCGCCGGCACCTCGGCGCGGAAGAAGCGGCTGGTGGTGATGTTCAGCCCCAACGGCGTCATCCCCAAGGCCTTCTGGCCCGACGAGACCGGCGCCGAGTTCGCGCTTAAGGAGAGCCTGACGCCGCTGGAGCCGTTCAAGGACCGCACGCTGATCATGCACGGGGTGTGCGACAAGGTGCGCGGCGACGGCGACAACCACATGCGCGGGATGGGCTGCCTGCTCACCGGCATCGAGCTGTTCCCGGGGAACATCCAGGGGGGCTCGGACACGCCGGCCGGCTGGGCGAGCGGGCTGTCGATCGACCAGGAGATCAAGAAGAAGTACCAGGCCGACGAGGCCACCCGCACGCGGTTCGGCTCGCTGGAGTTCGGCGTCATGGTCCCGCAGCGGGCCGACACCTGGACGCGCATGGTCTACGACGGCCCCAACCGGCCGATCGCGCCGATCGACGACCCGTACCGCATGTTCTCCAAGCTGTACGGCCGGATGAAGGACCAGGCGAGCCTCAAGAGCCTGCTCGACGACGTGAAGGACGATCTGAAGAAGATCGAGACCGCGGTGAGCGTGGAGGACCGGCGGATCCTGGAGGAGCACGCCACCTTCGTCCGCGAGATGGAGCGCGAGCTGACCTCGACCGACGACGGGCTCGACCACGCGGTCCCCGAGCTGGAGCCGGGGATCAAGGCGGTCAACGACGAGATCCCGCGCATCAGCAAGACGCAGATCGACCTGATGGTGCAGAGCTTCGCCGCCGACTTCGCCCGCGTCGCCACGCTCCAGTACACGAACTCGGTGGGCATGGCGAAGATGAACTGGCTGGGCATCCCGGAGGGGCATCACGAGCTGTCGCACGAGCCGGACAACAACGAGGCGGCCGTCGAGAAGCTCACCAAGATCAACAAGTGGTTCTGCGAGCAGCTCGCCTACATGGCGAAGCGCCTGGCCGAGACCCCGGAGCCCGGCGGCCCCGGCTCGCTGCTGGACAACACCTCGATCCTCTGGACCAACGAGCTGGGCAAGGGGAACTCGCACACGCTCAACGACATCCCGTTCGTCATGGTCGGCAACGGCCTCGACTTCAAGATGGGCCGGTCGCTCAAGTTCCCCAAGGTGGCGCACAACCGCCTGCTGCTCTCGATCGCCCACGGCATGGGGCACACCGACCTCAAGTCGTTCGGCAACCCGGACTTCTGCGGGGACGGCCCGCTCTCCGACCTCACCTGAGCCCGACCCTCCCGGCGCTCCCGCCGTCGTGATCCACGCGAGGCCCGCCCGAACCAGGGCGGGCCTCGTCCGTTCGGGGAAGCCGCCTCCTTGAAATGGGGGTGTCGCTCCGCGCCGCCGTTACAATTCAACGAGGCGAGAACGGGGCTTCGAATGGGAGAACGCGGACGTGGAACCGAGATCCGATCGCGAGTGTCCGACGACCCGCGAGAAGGCCCTGAGGATCAACCTGGACCGGCGGAGATACGGCAACTTCGCCGAGATCGGCGCCGGGCAGGAGGTCGTGCGATGGTTCTTCCAGGTCGGCGGCGCGGCCGGGACGATCGCCAAGAGCATCTCGGCGTATGACATGAGGGTCAGCGACGACATGTACGGGCCGGCGGCCCGCTACGTCTCGCGCGACCGCCTGGAGTCGATGCTCGATCGCGAGCATGACATGCTCCTGGCGCGCCTCGGCCCGGGTCGCGGGGCGGAGACCGACTTCTTCACGTTCGCCGACACCGTCGCCGCGAGGAACCATCTGGGCACCAACGAGTGCCATGGCTGGATGGGCATCCAGTTCCAGTCCACGCCCGGCTCGGCCCCCAGCCGGATCGTCGTCCACGTCAGGATGCTCGACAGGGACAACGTCTCCCAGCAGCAGGCGCTCGGCGTCGTCGGGGTGAACCTGATCCACGGTGCCCTCTACCAGTTCGGCGACCCGGACGAATTGATGCGGTCGCTGCTCGACGACCTCACGCCCGACCGGATCGAGATCGACATGATCCGGTTTTCCGGCCCCGAGTTCCGGTCGCTCGACCACCGCCTGTTGAGCCTGAAGCTCGTCCAGCTCGGGCTCAGCGACGCCGCGATGTTCTCCGCCGCCGGGGAGGTCTTGCAGCCCTCGGAGGCGCTGCACAAGAAGCCGATCCTCGTGGAACGCGGGTCGTTCCGGCCGGTCACGCTGACGAACCTGGACATGCTCCGCGCGGCGCGGCGGCAGTTCGCCGGCCACGTCGCCGCCGGCGGGCCAGGGTCGGGCGAATCCGAGATCGTCACGCTCATGGAGCTGACGATGCGCGACCTGCGCTCGACGTCCCCCGTCGGCGGCGAGATCGACTACGACGACTTCCTCGCCCGGGCCGACGTCCTGGCGACCACCGGGGCGACGGTCCTGATCTCGAACTATTACGAGTTCCACCGCCTGGCCTCGTACCTCCGGCGCTACACCAAGCGGCCCATCGGCGTCCCCCTCGGCGTCCCCACGCTGATCGAGCTCTTCGACGAGCGCGCCTACGAGGATCTGGAGGGGGGCTTGCTGGAGGCGCTCGGCCGCCTCTTCCGCAACGACCTGAAGCTCTACGTCCATCCGTTGTTCGACGCCGCGGCGGCGCGGATCGTGACGGCCGACGACCTGGAACTCCCCCTCCAGCATCAGGCGCTCTACGAGCATCTTCGCCGGAACGGCTACGTCGAGGGCATCGAGGGATACGACCCCGAACACCTGCGGTACTTCCCCCAGGACGTCCTGCGCAAGCTCGCAGAGCGTGACCCGACGTGGGAGGCGATGGTCCCCCCCGCCGTGGCGGCCCACATCAAGGAGCATGCGCTGTTCGGCTACCGGCGGCCCGACGCCGCCGGGGGGCCCGGGGCCTGATCGCGACCCCGACGACGCTCGATCCCGCTCAAGGACCCTGGCCTGCGACTTCCACGCGGATGTCCAGCGGGCCGGCGCCGGCGCGGGCCGGCGGGACGTCCAGGGCGAACGGCGAGGGGACGCCTTCGACGGCGAGGCCGAGGAGGCCGGCCGGGAGGCCGCGGAGGAGCGCGCGGCCGTCGTCGCCGGACCGGCCGGCGATCGGGGCGAGGTCGGCGATGGGGCCGGCGAGGGGCTTGATCGAGAACGCGGCGGCGATCGGCTCCCCCCGGCGGTCGACGAGTTCGAGCGCGACCGTCGCGCCGGGGGCGGGGACGTCGACGGCGACCTTCGCCTCCTCGCCGGGCGCGACGACCAGCGGGACGAGTTTCGACGCCCAAAGCTCGTCGCGGATGGCCTGGACGACGTAGCGGCCGGGGGCCAGCGCGGGGAATCGGAAGCGGCCGTCGGCGTCCGCCGTCGCCTCCCTCCGCATCGCGGCGGCGACGGCCCCCTTGCCCTCGGTCGCGAGCACGACGCGGATTCGGGCGTCGCCCCCGGAGATCGCCGCGCCGCCCACCGTCGCCCGGCCCGCGGCTCCGGCGGGCTCGGGGAGGGTCATCCGCAGGGGTTCGCCGGGCTTGACCGTGGCGACGGCCGGGCCGGCAAGTCCGGGCGCCCAGGCCACGATGGTCGGCTCCTTCACCGGTTCAGGCCCCTCCCCATCGGGCCGGCCCCCTCGCGAGATGCCCGTCCAGGTGAGCCGGCCGGCGGCGTCGGCGGTCCCCATCAGGGCCGGCTCGGAGGCCCCGGCGGCGATGAAGAGCGCCCGCGCGCCGAAGGCCGGCGTCGCGCCGTCGGCCATGACGACCGTGACCGCCACGGCCTCGGGACCGCCGTATTGCAGGTCGATCCCCCCCGTGGGGATCATGGCGAAGCGTTGGTTCCGCGTATCCTCCGCGCGGGGGGCCCCCGCCGGAGCGTCGACGTCGACGTGGACGACGCGGCTCGTCTCCACCTCCACCTCGCGTTCGTTCCGGGGCTGAGCGCCGCCGACCATGGCCAGCGGGACCACGACGACCGGCCAGCGGCCGACGGGTGCCGGCCCGAACAGGTAACGGGCGCGATCCTCGGAAACCTCGAACGTCGGGAACTCGCCGGGCAGCTCGACGCCTCGGAGCGCGGCCGTGAAGTCGGTCGGGGAGCGGTCGGCGGGGGGATGGATCGTCGCGCGTACGTAGCCAACCGGTTCCATCCGAAGCTCCGCCACGGCTTCCTTGCCCGACTCCACGGTCGTCTCGCGATCAAACATCATCGCCCGATTCGACAGCTCGTCATCACTCAGCTGGCGTCCGTAGCGCGGCCGAGGGGCGGGGTCGGAGCCGTCGATGAACCCCCGGAGGCGGTACTTCCCCGATGGCATGTCGGCGAACCGAGCCCATCCTTCCTGGTCGACCGTCGCGCCCTGATTGGCCCCGCCGGAGGGGAAGAGCGGCAGGATCACCACGCCCCCACGCGCCGGGGCGCCGTCCGGGCCGAGGAGCCGGACCTTCAGCGCGCCTCGTTCGCGACGCTCGGCCCGCAGCGTGATCGGCCCGGCTTCGGCCAGGGCCGGCGAGGCGGGGACCTGGATCGCCGCCTGGTAATATGGCTCGGTCTGGATGGGGTAGGAGTTCGGCTCGGAGTCCCCGTAGCGGACGTCGAGCGTCCACAGGCCCGGCCGGAGGGCGACCGAGCACACGCCCTGGGCGTCGGTCCGGGCCATCGTCACCCCACCCCCCGACGTCTCGCGGCCCCGGATCATGCCGACGGAAATGGCGCGGTTGGCGGCCGGCGCGCCGTCGGGTCCCAGCACGAGGAAACGCGTCGGGCTGGGTTCGGGGTCGATGCCGAGGGTCACCTCGGCCCGCCCGCCGGGGGCGACCTCGATCCCGCGCGCGTACCCCTGGACCGCCGCCATGCCGAGGAACGCGACACCGGGCCGAACGGCCTTCTTGGCGAAAGGCTGGCCCGGGTCGACGTCCGGGAACGCGTACGCGTCATAGAGGCCGGGCGCGACGTTCTGAAAGCGAGCGACGCCGTCGGCCCCGGTGACGGCCGTCGGGACGGTGATCTCCCTCATCTCGTCCAACTCGCCGGGATCGACCGGCCGGCCAATCTCCTGAAAGCCCTGCCCCGTCTCGGTCGATACGAGCCGCACGGTCGCGCCCGGCGCCTTGCGGCCGTCCTGGACGACCTTCACGGCCAGCGAGCCCCCCCGCGAGCCGACCGT
This sequence comes from Paludisphaera sp., assembly GCF_037189885.1. Taxonomy (NCBI): domain Bacteria; kingdom Pseudomonadati; phylum Planctomycetota; class Planctomycetia; order Isosphaerales; family Isosphaeraceae; genus Paludisphaera; species Paludisphaera sp. Next base: position 6,014 of record NZ_JBBCIR010000100.1, on the reverse strand, counting down.
CATATCCAGCCGCGCGGGCTTCTGGTCTTTCGGATCGAGCGACGGGTCGAGTCCCATCGCGTGGGCGACGAGCGGCGGCCGGTCCTTCGCCGCGACCACCACGAAGATCATCCCCATCATCGGGTACATGGGGCCCTCGACGCGATACCGGCCCTCCGCGTCGGTGGTGGTCTTCTTGACGTCGGTGGCCATCCGCATGCCGCCATTGTAGTTCACCCGGGCCAAAACCGTCGCGCCCGCGAGCGGCCGGGCCTCGTCGTCGCGAACCGTCCCTTCGACCCACCCGACCTCTCGCCCCGGCTCGCCCCCCATCTGGCGCGCCATCCGTTGCCGCGCCTGCTCGAGTTCCGGAGACGGCGGCGGGGCCGGCGAGACCATCACGTCTCGCGACACCTGCCCCGGACCTAGCCAGACCTGGGTGGACTGGGCGGCGACGGCCTCGGCGCCGCGACGGAGACGGAGCGTGTAGTCGCCGGGCACCACGTCGTCCAGCGTGAATCGGCCATCCTCGTCGACCCCCGCGGACGGCGCCGACGCCTCGTTGAACGCGCGTGTCATGAGATCCACGCGCGACCCGGGGGCCTTGAGTGAGTCGTCCACGCGGCCCTCGATCCGGGCGAACCTCGCGAGCGGCGGGATCTCCGGGCGGCTGACCCGTCCGGGCGCGACCTCGACCAGCCCCGTCGACCCGAAGCCGACCCCGGCGACTCGGATGCCGAACTCCCGTTGTCCCCCGAACTCGCGGATCCGGAATGCCCCGGCGTTGTCCGTCCGGCCGGACACGTGGACGGGGGCGATCGAGAAGAACGGCAGCCCCCGCCCCGGCACGAGGACGATCGGCGTGTCCGCGAGCGGACGACCGTCGGGCCCCCGGACGACGGCCTCGACGACCCCGACCGGCGGGCAATCGACCACCAGCTCGGCCTGGGGCCCTTGCCCCTTCCACCGCGAGGTGACTTGTTGCTCATAGACGGCCCACACGACCTGATTCCGTCGGAAATCCGGCGCGGCCACCGGCTCCCGATCGGCTCCGGGCGTGGTCCACGGCCACGCCCGATCGTCTTCCGCCCTGACGCGAAACATCGGGCCCATCTGCCCGTTGACCGGCATCACGTTGGCGTCGGCCGCGGGGAGCCCGTCGAACCTCCCCTGGGCGTCGGTCGTGACCGTCGGCGCGTCGAAGCCCTCCGAGACGCGCACCGAGACCCCGGCGACCGGTCGATCCGTCCCCCGCTCGATCACGGTCCCGCGCAACATGACGGGCCGATCGGGAGGGACCTGGGCCAGCGACGCGAGGCAGAGCACGGCGACGGCGAGCATGGGACGGCTCCTTCACGGACTCGTGACGGGTCGCGGACGATGGCAGGGTCATCGTATCGACGCCCACGCGCCGTCGCGAGTTCCTCCGGCGCCCGCCGCCGGTTTCGCGAAAAATTTCCGGGAACCTGAAATCCCGCGCTCATCGCCGCGGATCATGTGGGAGTTCGATGACGCTCGTTGACAATTCGGATTCGGTTCCAGACGGATCGGACGCGACGAACGCGCAAACCGTGAGGCGAAGCGCGCGCCCGGCGCAAATCGTCCCCCCTCCCGCCGGGAGAGGGTAGCCGCGCCAGCGGCGGGTGAGGGTCGGCGGAGCGCGGAAATAGCGCCGGTCGCGCGGACCATGCATCGTCGCTTCATCGACAGCCCCCGACCCTCCCCCGGCCCTCCGGTCCACCGTCTCCAGCCGAGAGAGGGAACATGCGTCGCACGCTCGAAACATCGAAAATGACGAACGAAGCCAATATCGCGGGCGAGCAAAACATTACAGGAGTTTGACTTACGACCAACCGGCGCATAAAGCCGCGCGCGAACGAAGCCAACTTCCGGCCGCGTCGGCTGGGTCGACCGAGCTGTCAGCGTCCCGCGAGGAACCTGGCGATCGGCGGGCGGCGGGAGGGGTCGGCGACGGCGGATTCGTAGGCCATGGCGACGGCCAGCAGGGTCGACTCGTCGTACAGGCGGCCCGACAGCGTGATGGTGCGCGGGAGCCGCCGGCCCTCGCGCTCGCGGAGGCCGACGGGGAAGGTGATGGAGGGGTGGCCCGTCAGGTTCGTGATGACCAGGTCGTCGCTGCCGCGGGAGAGGAAGACGTCGATCTCGTCGAAGAGGGCCCCCATGTCCCGCATCAGGAGCGTCCGCGCCCGCGCGGCGCGGAGGTATTCGATGGCCGGGGTGAACTGGTGGACGCGGAAGGTCTCGGGCCAGCCGTTGAGCCCTTCCTCCTCGTGCCGCCGCGTGAAGTCGTCGAACATCGTCGCGGCCTCGACGCCCAGCATCAACGCGATGGCCCCGGCGGGGTATCGCGTCGGCAGGTCGATGGGGACGACCTCGAAGCCCAGGGCTCGCAGGACGCGGGCATCGTCGCGGTCGTCGGTCGGCTTGCCCTCGACGTTCGGGACGCCGACGCGGATCCGCGACAGGCCCCCCGACGGCGGCCACGCGAACGGCTCGTCGACGGCGGTGGGATCCAGGCCGTCGCGGCCGTGGATGGCGTCCAGGATCAGGGCGCAGTCTTCGACGCTCCGGGCGATCGGGCCGAGCTTGTCCAGCGTCCACGCCAGCGACATGCAGCCGTGGCGCGAGACGCGCCCGAACGTGGGGCGCAGGCCGGCCGTGCCGCAGACCCGGCTGGGGGAGACGATGCTCCCCATCGTCTCGCTGCCGATGGCGAACCCCACCAGCCCGGCTGCGGTCGCCGCCGCCGACCCGGCCGAGGACCCGCTCGAACCCACGCGCGGATCCCACGGATTGCGGGTCATGCCGCCGTGCCACTCGTCCCCCATCGCCAGCGCCCCGAGGCTCAGCTTGGCGACCAGAACGGCCCCCGCCTCCTCCAGCCGCTCGGCGACGGTCGCCTTCGCGTCCAGCACGCGGGTTCTGAACTGCGGTGCCCCCCAGGTGGTCGGATGGCCGGGGTAGGCGATCAGATCCTTCGCGCCCCAGGGGATGCCATGCAACGGCCCGCGATACCGCCCCGTTGCGATCTCGGCGTCGGCCGCCTCGGCCTGGCGCAGGGCCACGTCCTCGGTGAGCGTGACCACGCACTTCAGCAGCGGGTCGAACCGCTTCAATCGGCCGAGGTAAAGGCGCGTCAGCTCGACCGACGACACCTTCCGCGACCGCACCAACGACGCCAGCCGCGACACGGGGAGGAACGCGAGGTCCTCGTCATCCGCCGGCCGCTCGACCGGGGACGACGGCGACGGCGCGGCGCGATTGCGGGCGACCTCCCCGGCCGGGGCGAGCCCCGGCGCGGGGTTGAACTGGATGGCCGGGAGGACGTCGTAGTCGATCTCGACGCCGCGAAGGGCGTCGAAATCGGCGAGGCTCTCGGTCGCGGCGATGGCGACCTGGAGGCGCTCGGCGTCGGTGAATTCGATGCCGGCGATCCACTCGGCCTGCTGGACCATCTCGGGCGTGACGTCCCCGTCGACGGCCGCCGCGGCGACCGCGCGGTGCAGCACCGGCCCGCCGAGCCCGAGCCCGCCAAGGGCCTTCAACACCGCGCGACGGCGCACGCCCCCCGACGAACCCGGCTCGGTCATGACCCGCGTCCCCCCCCTGCCCCGCCCGATCCGCCCGCTTCGGTTCGCTCAGACGCCCGGCGACGGCTCGAACAGCCGGTCCTCCTTGCGGACGATCCTGTCGGTGATGACGTAGGTCTGCCCGGGGTCGCGCTCGGGGAGGTCGAACATGATCTCCAGCATCAGGTTTTCCATGATCGACCGCAGCGCGCGGGCACCGGTCCCGCGGGCCTTGGCGAGCTTGGCGACCTCGTGGATCGCCTCGGGGGTGAATTCCAGGCGGGCGCCGTCCAGGTGGAACAGGACGCGGTACTGCTTGGTGAGCGAGTCGCGGGGATCGACGAGGATCTTCTCCAGGTCGGCCACCGAGAGCTGGTCCAGCGTGGCGATGATGGGGAGCCGGCCGATCAGCTCCGGGATCATGCCGTAGCGTTCCAGGTCCTCGGGCGTGACGTGGGCCATCAGCTCGTTGCGCTCGACCTCGCGGTCCTTGGGCTCCTCGCCGCGGCCGAAGCCGATCATCTTGCGGCCCAGCCGCTTTGCGATGATCTCGTCCAGCCCGACGAACGTGCCGCCGCAGATGAACAGGATGTTGGTCGTGTTGACCTGGAGGTACTGCTGCTCGGGATGCTTCCGCCCCCCCTGGGGCGGGACGTTGGCCGTGGTCCCCTCCAGCAGCTTCAGGAGCGCCTGCTGGACCCCCTCGCCGGAGACGTCGCGGGTGATCGAGACGTTCTGGCTGGTCTTCCCGATCTTGTCGATTTCATCGATGTAGATGATCCCCTTCTCGGCGGCGGCGATGTCGTAGTCGGCCGCCATGACGAGCTTGAGGATCAGGTTCTCGACGTCCTCGCCGACGTAGCCGGCCTCGGTCAGCGTGGTGGCGTCGCCGATGGCGAACGGGACGTGCAGCCGGCGGGCGAGCGTCTGGGCCAGCGCCGTCTTGCCGCAGCCGGTCGGGCCGATCAGCAGGACGTTGCTCTTGGCGACCTCGACCTCCTTCAGCTCCTCGTCGGTCACCTCGCGGCCGAGCACGCGCTTGTAGTGGTTGACGACGGCGACGGCCAGCGTCTTCTTCACCGCCTCCTGGCCGATGATGTAATCGTTCAGGTGGGCGACCAGCTCGCGGGGCGTGGGGACCTTGTCGATCTGGACCTTGGCCCGATCGTGCTGCTGGAAGATGTCGTCGCAGACGTCGACGCAGCTGGAGCAGATGTGCGCGATCGTCCTCCCCGGCGCGAGCGGCTGGAGGGCCTTGCCCTCGATCATCGGCCCGACGTCCGACGCGGGGCGTCCGCAGAAGTCGCAGGCCAGGGGTGCGTTGCCGTCGGGCGTGCTGCCGTCGCTCATGTCTTCGAACTCGTCCCTTCACTGGTTAGACCGATTTCCGGCCCGAGATTGTCGCATATCCCCCCCGGTTCCTCCTAGACCGACAGCCGCCTTGAAAGACGGGCCCCCGGCCCGAACACTGGGGATGGACGCCCAAACCGCGATGGAGGCCCCCCATGAGCATCAGCTTCGACGTGCCGAGCGACCTGGAGCGCCAGCTCCGCGCCGCCGGCGTGGATCTCGACCGCGAGGCCAAGGAAGGGTTCCTCGTCGCCCTCTACCGCCGCGGCAAGATCACGCACGACGACCTCAGCGAGACCCTCGGCCTGGGCTTCGACCAGACCCAACGGCTCCTGAAGGATCACGGCGTCGGCGACGAGTACACCCGCGAGGAGTTCGAGGCGGAGAGGGCCTCCCTTCGCGAGCTAGGTCGGCCATGACGATCGTTTCGAACTTGTCTCCCCTGCACTACCTCGTCCTCATCGACCGCCTCCATATCCTGCCCCGGCTCTTCGGCACGGTGCACGCGCCAACCGCGGTAATGGACGAAATGTCAGCCGAGAGCGCGCCAGGGCCGGTACGAGCGTGGGCGGCCTCGCCGCCGGGGTGGCTCGTCGTTGCCGCGCCATCGCTCGTTGAAGACATCCCACGTCTGGGCCGCGGGAAGCGCGGCGCCGGCGAGAAAGCGGCCATCGCCCTGGCGCTTGAGCTAGGGGCGGCCAGCCTCCTGATCGACGACAAGAGAGGGATACAGGAAGCCCGCAGGAGGGGGCTCGCGACGGCGCGGACCCTCGCGTTGCTCGACCGGGGCGCGGAAGTGGGGCTCATCGACGACCTGCCCGTCGTGCTGGACCGCCTCTTCGGGGAAACCAGCTTCCACGCGGGCGGCGAGGTCTCAAAGATCGTCGAAGAAATGAAGGAGCGAGACCGGGCGCGGAAGCAATCCCAAGCGTGACGTTCCGTCTCGTCGGCCGAGGCTAGGTTCTGTCTGGCGGCTCGATGAGTCGGAAGCAACGGCGGATCATGGCGAGCTTGACCATGGCCAGGAAGTTCACGGCGAGCTTCTCGAACCGGGTGGCGAGCCGGCGGTTCTCCTTCAGCCAGAGGATGCACCGC
>NZ_JBBCIR010000099.1:0-34355 GCF_037189885.1 Paludisphaera sp. | reverse complement strand
GTGGGGGGGTGACGCCCGCACCACAATGATGCATGCGACCCTTGTCCGAGGCGAGGCGCCGGTCGCCCCCCGTCCGGCCTTGGAGCATCGGGCGGTCGCTATCGACCTCGTCAATCCCGCGACGGCGCGACGACATAGCCCAGGCGGTGCAGCGCGGCGGCCAGTCGGGTGCGGCCCTTGTCCGCAACACGCCGGACGCGGCGGACGGCGGGGGCGGTCTCGTCCAGGAATCGGATCGGCGGGACGGGCTCGGCCGGCGTCCGGTAGGCGTGGACGGCGGCCCGGGACGCCCGCGCGAGGCGGTCGACGACGCGTTGGCCATCCACATGCCGAGAGGGTCGCGACAGCCGCCACGCCAGCGCCCCGCAGGCGGCCGCGGCCAGGAGCAGGACGCCGCCGGCCTTCGCCCCGATTAGCAAGCCCGCGAGGCCGAACGAGGCGAGCGCCCCGGCCGTCACGGCGAGGGCCGACGCGCCCGTGGAAGCGAGCCCGAGGGCCCGCGCGGATGTCGTGCTCATGAATCGTCTCCCGGAGGATGTCGCCGCGCCCCCGATCCGTGCGAGGGCTGTCCGTTATTCGCCCCGGCCGGGCGATTCTTGGGACGAAGCGCTCAATCCAGGTGGCCTTCGCTCGGCGACTCCGGCTTCGTGATCTCGTGAACTGGCCCGGGCCACGCCGAGACGACCGCCGGACAGGCGGTTGCAAGCCGGCGGCCCGCCCGGTCGACGCGATCAAGGCGCAAGCCGAGCCGGGCGAGCAGGGCAGCCCCCAGGAACGCGCCCCAGGCGACCGCGATGGCGAGCGCCGTGGGCGGCGCATCTCCGAGACTCAGTCGATGCATCGTGCTCACGGCGACCAACGCGACCAGGGCGGCGATCAAGGCGATCGCCGCGACGAACGGGTGCCAGCGATACCATGATTCGCGATGACGCGCCGGGTCCAGGGCCTCGACGCGTCGAAAATAGCGCGAGCAGAGGCAGAATAGCGCGTAGGCGAGGCCCACGGCCAGCATCGACACGCCATGGCCATCCTCCGTCCACCGCGGCATGCCCAGGCTCGTGACGGCCATCGACGAGAACGCCATGTCCATGGCGGAGGCGTCCAGGGAACTCAGCCCGCGAGGTCGCGCGGTGGTGTTCGTCATGAATCGTCACCCGGTATCGGCGATGCCCATCCGGCCCGGGCGGTGGCCGTCCGTTATCCCTCCATCGACGATACCAATGCCGGTCGGGCCGGTGTGCCTTTCGTTTTCGGAGGATCGAAATCGCGTCGACCGGCTCCTAAATCCAACATCACGACCGTCGGGTCACTCCAGGTCGCGATAGGCGTCCGAAGGCTTGGGCTTCGAGCCGTCGGGCGTCGACGCGAAGAGACGGTCGGAGGGGTCGATCCGGGACATCTTCCATGAGAGCAGCGCCGTCACGGCGGAGGCCGCCAGGATGGCTGCGAGCAAGATGGCCGGCGGATCGGCACCGTAGGTCCGCACGCTCAGCCAAATCAGCACGAACGACACAAACGCCGCGTTGAAGGCCGTCTGAATCGTGGCGATGAACGGCCAGACGGCGAAAAACCGCCGCCGCCAGCGCTCCTCGCGCCGCGAGTCCAGCGAGATGAAGACCGCCCAAACGATCGTCGCCACCACGGCGACCAGGTAAAGGATGGCTAGCAAGGGCCGGGGGCTCATCTCGACCCACCCTCCCGATTGGCCCCAATCCGTCGGCCGCCTGACGCGCCAGGACGCGGGGTCACTCCAGGTCGCGATAGGGGTCCGAAGGCTTGAGCTTCTTCGAGCCGTGGGGCATCCACGCGACGAGACCGCGGTCGGGCTCGACCCGGAGCGCCTTCCAGGTGAGAAACGCCGTCAACGCGGACAGGATCGGGATGGCGACGATGAGGACGGCCGGCATGTCGGCCCCGTAGGCCCACGCCCCCAGCCAGAGCAACGCCAGCGAGGCCAATCCGGCGTTGAAGGTCGCGAGGATCGTGACCAGGAACGGCCAGACCGCGAGGAATCGCCGACGCCACCACTCCTCCCGCCGCGCGTCCAGCGATACGAGGACACCCCACCCGAGCGTCCCCGCCACGGCGGCGACGTAGCCGACCGCGAGCATGTACCAGGTATTCATCGCGCCCCGTCCTCCAGATCGGCATGCCATCGCCGGCCGCCGCGAGCGCCCCGGCCGAATCCGGACACGGCTTGTTCAACTCATATCCCGGTCCATCTCCGGCTTCGGCTTCTCGTCCGTCGCGAAAAAGGCGTCGACGGCCGCGGCGCGGGCGCGCTTGACGCGGACGAGCAGGTCCAGGACGCGATCCGGCCGCAGGCCGACCCAGGCGAAGAAAATCGCCACCGAGGCCAGGCCCGGGACCATGATGAACAGGACGGGCTCCCGCGGCTCGGCCCCGAATGCCATCCCGCAAAGGATGGCGAGCGCCGCCGCCGCGGCCATGACCGCGTAGGCCAGGGCGAACGTCGTGATCAGGACCCGCGCCGCCGCCAGGAGCCGCCGGCCCCGCTCGATCGCCCCGGGGCCGTCGGTGTTTTGAGAGTGACGGATGGCGAACATGGCCGTGATCGCGACCGCTACCGTCAAGTAGATACTCACCATCGCTCTCCTTCGCTCAGGCCGACGCGCGGCCAATGTCGCCGTCGCGCGTCGGGTATTCGCCCGTCGCGGCCGGTTCTTGGGCGGCCTCGTCGGAAATCGCGACCGGGCCGTCCTTCGCCTTGCGTCCGAACCAGAAGACCGGGAAGCAGAGGAGGTAGATGACCGAGGCGACAAACCAGGCGGTGCCCGGATGGCCGGCCTTGGTCGCGCCATAGAGGGAGGTGAAGGCGATGGGCCCGACGACGGACGTCAGGCTCATGATGGCGACGAGCGTCCCCTGCAATTCCCCCTGCTGGTCCTCGCCGACCTGCCTGGAGAGCAGCGACTGGAGGGCGGGCATCGCGATGCCGCCGATCGCCATCGGGACGCAGAGGGCGAACGCCATCCAGCCCCGGGTGGCCGCCCCCATGCCGAAGTAGGCGGCGTTGTCGAACGCCAGGGCGATCAGCAGCGTCCCCCGGTCGCCGAACCGCGCCGAGAGCCGGCCGGTCAGGAACGCCTGCGCCAGCGCGTGCATCAGGCCGAACAGAGCGAAGGTCATCCCCACCGTCCGCGTGTCCCAGCCGAAGCGGTCCTCGCCGTAGATCACCCAGAGGGCCATCGGCGCCTGGCCGACGGCGCACAGGATCGTGTACACCAGCACGAACGGCAGCACCGCCCGCATCCCGAAGACCCAGCGCAGCGAGCGGAACGGGTTGAGATGCGTCGCCTCGAACGGCTTCCGCTCGGCGTGGTGCGACTCCGGCAGGACGAAGTACCCCAGCGCGAGGTTCAGCCCATTGAACACCGCCGCGGCCAGGAACGGGTAGCGCGGCGAGTACGCTCCGACCAGGCCGCCGATGATCGGCCCGATCACGAACCCCACGCCGAAACAGGCGTTCATGAACCCGTAGCGACGGGCCCGCTCCTCCTCGTCGGAGATGTCGGCCAGGTAGGCCGTCGCCACGGCCATGTTCGCGCCGGTGATCCCCGCGATGATCCGGCCGACGTAGAGCCAGCCGAGGGTGGGCGCGAACGCCATCAGCAGGTAATCCGCCGCCGCGCCCGCGAGCGAGACCAGCAACACCGGCCGCCGGCCGAAGCGGTCGCTCAGCGCGCCGAGGATCGGCGAGAAGAGGAATTGCATCAGGGCGTAGGCGGCCAGGAAGAGGCCGAAATGCCCCTCCACGTTCTTGAGGTGAGAGACCTCCTTCAGGAGCGCCGGCAGGACCGGCAGGACCAATCCCAGGCCGATCGCGTCGAGGGCCACCGTGATCAGGATGACCGTCAACGCCCGGTTCGTGACCTTCCGCGGGAGCAAGCACGCACCTCAAGATTCGGGGCGCCGGTATCGGCGCGAGATGAGCCATCGGGCCTCCAGGACCGTCGGAATCGGCCCCGGGTTCGCGCAATCGGACGAAAAAACTCGGCGTCAGCCCCAGGTCCACGAGGCGTGGTGCTCGCCCGCGCCCAGCCGGGTCGACCACCGGAGGCGGCCGGTGCGGGGGTCGAAATCGGGGGGGGGCGGGGAGTCGATCGAGGACTGCCAGGGGCCAAGCTCGGCGAGCCCGGGGCAGGTCACGTTGACGTCCAGCGTGACGGGGTGGGCCAGCCTCGCCTCGAAGGTCAGCCGGTGGACCGCGCCCCCCAGGGGCCGCTCCAGGCGGTAGCCGACATCGCCGCAGGCGAACGGGCGCGACGCGCCGGTGTGCGGCCAGGATCCGGGGAGGACCGGCCGGATGCAGACGCGGCGGTCGACGGCGTCGTACTCCAGGCCGACGAGGCCGAGCATCGTCTCGATCATCATCGCGTGGAGGCTCCAGGCGATCCCGCCCGGGGACGTGGCGTGCCGCGCCGACTCCTGGGCGCGTCCCCCCGACTGGAGCAGCAGGCCCAGCGGCCCCAGGCGGCCGAGCAGCGCGTCGATCATCACGAGGGCGCGGGCCCAGTGCCGCCCCTGGCCGGACTCGCGCCCGAGCTCGATCAGGTAGCGGATCATCCAGAACGTCGCCAGGCAGGAGACGTCGCGAGCCTCGTCCGCGCGACCGGCGTGGGGCCGGGCGGATGGCGAGTACGACGCCCGCGCCAGGAGGTCCCCGTCGGCGCCGGCGCGGGCGGCGTTGGCCCGGAGGATGGTCTCGGCCGTCTTCATCAGGCGGGGGTCGTTCGCGGGGAGTAGGCCGAACGGCGCGGAGAGCGCCAGGGCGTTGACGTCGACCAGGCTCGAACGGTCGGCCAGGAACTCGGGGTCGTCGGTCCAGAGGCCCCGGAGCATGGAGGTGCGCCGGCCCGAGAGGAACCGGCCGGTCTCCGGGTCGATCAGGCCGGGGAGCCCCTCGCGCCCGGTGGCCACCTCGGCCATGATCCCGCGGTTCCAGATCCGTCCGGCGTGGGCGGCCCAGCGCGCGGCCTGCTCGTCGCGGCCCAGCTCGTGGGCGATCCGCGCGGCCGAGCGGAGCCCGGCGACCACCGCGGCGTTGGAGTACAGGAACCGCCCGTAGAGCTGGTCCCCCATCCCCGCCGAGCTGACGAGGTTCAGCTCCTCGTCGAAGAACAGCCCCGGGTGCCCCCCGGAATCCCCCTGGCAGACCGTCGCGGCCTGCTCGACCATCGGCCAGACCCGCTCGACGAGGTCGGCGTCGGCGGTGGCGCGGTAGTAGCGCTCCAGGATCCAGGGGATCATCGCGGTCTGGTCGACGGCCGGCGCCTCCCATTCCGGCACCCCGTCGATGGAGTACTTCTGGAACCAGTACAGGAACGGCTTGCCGCCGGCCCGGACTCGGTCGAGCCAGAGCAGGATGTCGCGGAGGATCTCCGGGTGGCCGATCCGCGACAGCGCCGCGCCGACCCACATGGCGTCGCGCGGCCAGCAGTAGGCGGAGAGCCCGCGATCGAGCCCGCCGGCCACGCCCCCCTCGTCCAGGTCGACGTGCATGGCCGCGGCGAGGGCGGATCGCCGCATGCTCACGGCGTAGGCGGCGCGGGGGAGGTGAAGCGTCGGGATCGGCTCCACGAAGTCATCCCACTCCTTCGCGGTCCCCTGCTCCACGGCGTCGAGGTCGGTGGAGCGGAACCAATCCAGGGCCGGCTTGAGCCAGTGCTTGAACGTCCCCTGGTCGCCGCGCCAGCCGGTGAACGCCCCGCTGACCAGCAGGTCGACCGTGACCGCCTCGCCGGGGGGCAGGTCGATCCAGCGGTACAGGATGGCCTCGTTGGGGCCGGTCGGCTCGCAGTCGACGTCGCCCCGGGGGTCGAGCGCCAGGGCGAACTCGATGGTGGAGTCGCGTGCCAGCTTGCGGTTGGAGTGGCCGTGGCCGCGGTTGATGGCCAGCAGCGCGCGGTCCTGGTCGTGCCAGCTCAGCCCGACGTCGCCGACGCCGCCGTTGACCTCGGCCTGGACGTACACGCCGAAGATCGCCTGCCGCGCCTCGGGCCCGTCGTTCCGGAGCCGATAACGCTTGATGTACTGCCCCGGCGAGGGGCCGCCGTCCGCGTTCCGCGGGAGGTTATCCCCCATCGCGACGAGGTCGGTGACGACCACGCGGATCGGGCCGTGGCGCCAGGCCAGCTCGGTCGTCAGGAGGTTCGTGGCGCCGGAGTAGTTCTGAAAGGCGTCCCAGGCCGAGCGCTCCGTGAACCAGTCGAGCCGGCGGCCGACCGCCAGGCCGCCGACGATCGCCCGGAAGTGCGACCGGCTCCGCGGCAGGTCCCCCTCCTTGGGCCGGACGCTGGAGCGGAGCCCGACCGTCGGGAAATAGATGTCGTGGGTCGACCCGCGCGACTCCACCCGCACCGTCATCCGACGGTTCCCCACCAGCCCCTCGGTCATCGACGAGAGCAGGTCGGCCGACTCGGTCCGGTCCGGCAGGTTCGGCCGGACGATCGAGTCCTGGTACGCGCTGTACACGGTCTCGGAGCCGGCCTTCTCGGCGACCGAGCGGTAATGCAGGCGCACGCCCACGGCCTGGGGGGGGATGGGGGCGTGCCAGTAGCTGTTGCCCCCCTTGTTCTCGATCCAGTAGGTGGGGAGCCGGCCGAGCGACAGGTCGTCGGCGTGGACCTCGACCCAGACGCGCTGGTCGTCCTCGATGGGATGGGTGCCCACGACCGCCGCGGACCACATCCCGGCCCGGATCGGGCCCGCGTTACGCCCCTTCGCCGCCGACTCGATCCACGTCGCCACCATGCCGAGAGTGCCCCCGCTCGCCGATTGCGGTCAGCCCCGGCGACGGTATCATGCGACGCGAGGCGATGAGACGGCCCCCGGCGATCGCGCGCGGATCCGCGAGGGCGACCGGAAGATTGTCCGATGTTCACCGCCGCGCGCCAAGACGGTGCCCCCGGGCCCGCCGGCCCGGACGACGGCCGTGGAGGCGATGATGTACGCCAGCTGGAGCGCCCGCGCCGTCGGCCTGACGATGACCGCGGCCGAGGCGATCGAGGTCGCCGCCGAGGCCGGGTTCGACGCCGTCGACCTGCTCGTCCGCGACGTGGTCGACGCCGGCGACGACGTCGCGGCCCTCCGACGCCGGATGGACGACCTGGGCCTGCGCGGGGGGGGCTGGACGCTCCCCATGAACTGGAAGAACGACGAGGCCGCCTTCGAGGCCGACCTGGCCAGGCTGCCCCGCCACGCCGAGGTCGCCGCGCGACTGGGCCTGACCCGGACGGGAACCTGGGTGCGCTTCGAATCGGATCCCGTCGACCCGGACGCCATCCACGACGAGGATTCCCGCCGCGCGGAGGCCGATCGCGTCGCGTCCTGGCAGGCGGATCGCCTGGGACGGATGGCGGAGGTGCTCGCGGCCCACGGGAGCCGGCTGGGGCTGGAGATCATCGGGTCGCGGTCGGAGCGGACGGGCCGAGGCGTGCCGCTCGTCTCGACCTATGGCGAGCTGCTCGACCGCTTCGGCGGGCTCCGAGGCGCGCGCGGGCACGTCGGCGTGCTGGCGGACGCCTATCATCTCCATGCGTCGGGAGAGGACGCGGGCGCGGCCCTGTCGTGGGGCGTGGACGCCGTCGTCTGGGCCCATGTCGCGGACCCGGCGGTCGTGGATCGGGATTCGATGCGCGACGTCGACCGGCTGCTGCCGGGGGAGTCGCCGGCCGGGCTGAGCCGGCCCCTGCTGGCCGCGCTGGCGGCGGGGGGCTACGACGGTCCGGTCACGGCCGAGCCGCTGGCGCATTCTCGGTCGTTCCGATCGTCCGACCCGCGCGAGAGGGCGCGGGCGACACTTGAGTCGCTGCGACGCGTCTGGCCGGATGCGTGAGCGGGGTCGGCCCCGCTCGCCGGGATCAGACGGCGGCTTCCTGCATCGCCGGCGCCTGGTCGGCCCGCTTCGGGGCGATCTCCTCGCGGTAGACGAGGACGTCGTGCGGGGCCTCGATGCCGAGGCGGATCTGGTTGCGATCGATCTTGACGACCGTCACCACGATGTTGTCGCCGATGACGATCTTCTCGCCCAGCTTCCTGCTAAGAACCAGCATGATTCGCTCCCGGATGTCGTCGTGACAGGTGCTTTGGCGACCCGACGGGTCGAGTTTCGGCCTCCTCTAGAAGCACGCCGCGTGCCGGGCACCCGAAACAGCCGCGCGAAACCAAGCGTTAAAGGTTGTGCGGCAACGAATTAGGGAAAACAATCAAGACCGGGATCGCGCGGCGGCGGTCGCCGCGACATGTGACAGGACTGTCACCGCGGCAACCCCTTCCGGTTGCCCCTTGTAAAAACGGGAAGCGAGGTTGCCACTCAGGCGATCGGGACCCGGATCGGGCGGAAGCCGATGGCGTCGGCCGCGACGCAGAGGTAATACACGCCGTCGCGCGTCCCCTGGACGGCCGTCGACCATTGCGCCTGGGTGTGAAGGTGCCCGTACAGGCAGTGGGTGACGCCCGCCTCGTGGAACCGCTCGACCCAGGGGCCGGCGTGGCCGTGGGGGTCGAACGGCGGGTGGTGCCACAGGAGGATCAGCGGGGTCGCCGGGTCGCCCCGCAGCGCGGACGCCGCGTCGAGCGCGGCGTCGAGCCCGGCCAGGGCGCGTTCCATCGCGGCGCGCGAGGCCGAGGTCTCCTCGTCGTCGCGATGGGGGACGGGGATGGACCGCGCCCCGGCGACCACCACGCCGCCGACCGCCTCCGCTGTACCCTCCACGGCGACGAGCGATGGCCGCATCATGGCGCGGATCTTGGCCAGGTCGTTCCACCAGCCGTCGTGATTCCCCGGCGCGAGGACCTTGCGGCCGGGCAGGCGTTCCAGCCGGTTGAGGTCGGGCTGGAGGTCGCGATGGTTGCGCGCGGACGAGACGTCGCCGGGGAGCAGCACGAGGTCGCGCCGGCCGACGTCCTCGCGCCAGGCCGCCTCGATCCGCCCGGAGTGGTCCCGCCAGCGGTCGGCGTATCGGTCGCGGCGGTCGGGCCGGGCGTACGAGAGGTGGAGGTCGGAGATCGCCCAGACGTTCATGAGCCGGCCGTTCTCGCCCTCGCGAGGTACTGGCGGACGTAGGGGTTCGTCCGCCGCTCCACGCCGATCGTGGTCTCGGGGCCGTGCCCGGGGAAGACGCGGGCGGAGTCGGGCAGCGGGAGGAGCTTGGCGACGATGCCGGACATCAGCAGGTCGAAGTCGCGCTCCGGGTCGCCGCCGAAGTCGGTCCGGCCGATCGAGCCGGCGAACAGGACGTCCCCGCCCAGCACGAGCGTCGGCTCCTCCGCGTCCAGGATGTAGGCCACCGAGCCGGGGCTGTGGCCGGGGATCTCGCGGACGAGCATGGAGAAGCCGGCCAGCTCCAGCCGGTCCCCCTCGTCGACGAGGCGGTCGGCCGGGGGGCTGACGATCGGCGATCCGTACCCGGCGCTCAGGTTGAGCGTCGGGTCGGCCAGCATCGGCGCGTCGACGCGGCCGATGATCAGCGGCGCGTCCGGGTAGGCGTCCTTGAGGGCCTTGTTGCCGGCGATGTGGTCGAGGTGGCCGTGGGTGTCGAGGATCGCCGCCGGCGGCTTGCCGATCCGCCCCAGCAGGCGGAGGAGCGCCCTCGCGTCGAAGCCGGGGTCGACGACGATCGAGTCGTCCCGCCCCGGCCTGTGCAGGACGTAAGCCATCTGCCCGAAGGCCGCCGATTCCACGGCCTCGATCGAGTAGTCCGCCACCCTCCCCCTCCCCTTCCGCGTTCGGACCAGCAATTCCAACTCTGTTCGCGCGTCGCACTTGATAATGGACGCGACCCCTGCCGACAATGATCCCGAGCCGACCTCGCCCGCCTCCCAGGATCCTATCTGCAAGTCCGGGAATTTGCGAGCGGCGGGTCGGCTCGCGAATTGCGTGGTAGACTTCGCGAGCTGGGCGAGGGCGGAAGCCGGGGGGGGCCCGCGGGCCGGGGAAAGCCCGGAGGCGGGGCCCGCCCATGCACGAGACGCGGCGTCGATCCCGGCGATCGCACGGCACGGGACGGCGCGACAAGGGCGACGACGAACACTCCAACGGCTGGAGAGGCGATAATATGCTCCGAGCACGATCCGGAGGGCCGACGGTCACGGTCTCGCGGCGCGTCCCGATCGGGTCGCTCGTCAAACGGTCGTCCGTCGCGCTCCTGGTCCTCGCCCTGGCCGTCGCGGCCGACTCGCCCTCCGACGGCGTCGCCGTCGAGGCCGACGCCCGCGTCGCGCTGACCGCGACGGCCGACGTCTCCGCCAAGGTCCCGGTCGAGGGGCCGGCCGCCCGCGCCGTGCGGATCATGAGGGAGTGCCGGGCGAGGTTCGACCTCGTCGACGATTACACCTGCACCTTCTACAAGCGGGAGCGCATCGACGGCCATCTGACCGAGATGAACGTCATGTCCATGAAGGCGCGGAATCGCCCCCACAGCGTCTACTTCCGCTTCCACCAGCCCAAGAAGGGTCGAGAGGCCATCTACGTCGAGGGCCGCAACGACGGCTACGTCCTGGCCCATGACGTCGGCTTCTTCAAGGTCCTGGCCGGCACGATGCGGCTCGACCCGCGCGGCGATCGCGCGATGGAAGGCTGCCGTCACCCCGTGACCAGCGCCGGGATCTCGCACCTCATCGACACCGTCCTGGACCGCTGGGCGGCCGAGCTGAACGACGAGGAATCCGTCGTCCTCTTCGACCCCCGCATGCGCCTGGGCTCCGCCCCCTGCATGCTCATCGAGGCCATCCACCCCCATAAACGGCCCGGTTTCTTCTTCCACAAGGTCCGGCTGTTCATCGACTCCAAGCTGGGTATCCCCGTCCGCTACGAGGCCTACGACTGGCCCCGGACGCCCGGCGACGCCCCGGAGCTGGTCGAGGAATACGCCTATGACGGCATCAAGCTGAACGTCGGCCTGACCGACGCCGACTTCGACCCCGCCAATCCCCAGTACGCATTCGGCCGATTCTGACCCCCGTCGCATCGGGACCGTTTACTTAGGACAGGCCCGCCGTCCCCCCGGCGGGCCCGCTTCGTCCCGCCGATTCCGCCGGATTCCTCATGCCCGCGCGGCGGCCGGCCGATAGACGATGAGGGGGCCGGCGACTCCGCGACGGCGGGCCTCCCCGGGCCTCCAAACGGCCCGTCCGAGGCGGCCTCAAGCGACCTTGGCAGGCTTGGGGCCCTCCGCTAGAATCCGCCCCGATTCGACGAGGCGGACGGGTCGATCGCGGGAGAGTCCCCACTTCTTCGACTGAGTCCAGGCGTTCGCGTTCCAGCACTTCCACGAACCGCCGTCGTCGGTTTAATCATGCGACTCGCGCGGGCCGCCCAGGGCAGGGCCGCACCGGCGACGATCGATCCGATCCGATCCACGGAAGGAGGCTCGATGGGCACGGTATCCACCTCTCTCTCCCAGCTCCGGGTGCATGTCCGCTGGATGATCCGCCGCGACATGCCGGAGGTCCTGGGCATCGAGCAAGCCAGCTTCGACCAGCCCTGGTGCGAGGAGGAATTCCTCCGCGTCCTCCGCCAGCGCAACTGCATCGGCATGGTCGCCGAGCAGGGCGAGCGCATCGTGGGCTTCATGGTCTACGAGCTGCACCGCAACCGGATCCACGTCCTCGACTTCGCCGTCCACCCCGAGTTCCGCCGCCAGGGCGTCGGCCGGCAGATGATCGCGAAGCTCGTCGGCAAGCTCTCGATCCAGCGCAGGAACCGCATCGCGCTGATGATCCGGGAGACCAACGTCCCGGCGCAGTACTTCTACAAGTCGATGGGGTTCCGGGCCGTGGAAGTCGTCCGCGAGCACTTCGCCGACACCGGCGAGGACGCCTACGGGATGCTCTACCACCTGGAAGACACCCTCCAGGCCCCCCCGGCGCTCGTCAACCGGATCGCCCGCCAGCTCGGCGGCTGACACGGACCGCCGGCATCGCCATCCGTCCGCGCCCCGAAGCCGGCGGCGTCGACCCCACCAGGATCGACGCCGCCGGCTTCGTCGCGCGCGGTCGACGGCCCCCCCGCAAGAAAATCCGAGATTCCTGAAATCCCGACGCCCCCGGCGCTGACCGTTCGGATGTCTGATGACCGTGTTCTTTGACATCCCGGAAGCAGTGGACACAGCGGGCCGACCTGTCACCGAGGCCCACCCGTCCCCGTGGTGACGCTGACGTCTCGCGTTCCAAGAACGGAGAGGGCCTCGGCCCCATCCCGTCCCCATTCCCGCCGGAAGGGGGCCGCGCGTCTCGCGCCCGCCGGGCCGGCACGAGCGCGACGTCGATCGAGAAAACCAGTTCGAAATCGACGAACGAAGCCAAGGCAATTTTTCCTGAAAACCATGCCGGGCATAATTTTAACGAAAAACTCGGCGAAACCGCGGCGCGCGAACGAAGCCAACTCCCGGGACCCTTGGAATGTATCCGCCACCCTTCCAGGCGAGCGGGTGGCCGGGAGGCGGGCGGGCGGGGATAATGGCCGTGGCCGACGGGCGGTTGCCGTCGCCGCGCCGTGGAACCCGGCCGAACTCCAGGGAAGCGTCCCCCGATGACGAACGATCTCCCCTCCCCCGACAAGCCCGCCAGCCCGCCCCGCGTCGCGCGATGGTACGAGGAGCGGTCGGCGTTCCTCATGGCGATCGGCCTCGGGTGCGGGCTATTACGCGGCGTCGCGATCGTCGCGACCGGGCCGGGAGGGATAGCCCCCTGGGCCGAGGCGGGATACTCGCTCCTCCTGCACGTGGCCGCCGGCTTGCTCGCATCGGTCCCGGTTCGGGGCCTGGGCGACTGGCTGAGCCTGCTGGATCGTCGCGCCATCCAGGCACCGGCCGAGCCGCGTTCGACCCAGCCCGACGCGCCCCCCGTCGAGCCTGTCGCCGAGCCACCCGGCCCCGCGCCCGCCCCTCGGGAATCCCCCGGCCGGTGGCGCGAACGTCTCCAGGCGGCGCGCGAGGCGAACGACGCCGCCCGCGTGCTGGAGCTACGCGAGGAGGCGCCGGAGGGCCTGGATGAGCCGACGCTCGGGGAACTGGACGCGGAACTCGGCCGATGGATGCTGACGTTCGTCCATCGTCGGCTCCGGTCGGGCCCCCTGCAAATGGACGTCGTGGCGCTGGTGGAGCGGGCCTCAGAGACCTTCGGCCATACCAAGGAGGGGGCGAGCCTCCGCGCGGCGCTGCCGACGCTCCGACGCGGCGCCGGGCTCTGCCCCCGGTGCGCCAGGCCCTACGTCGGGGTCTGGGAGGCCTGCCCCGAGTGCATGGGGCGTCCCGAGCCCCCGCCGCCGGCCATCCCCGGCCTCGCCACGGACGAGGACGACGACTACGATTCGCCGCCCGTCGACGGCCGCTGGTTCGTCGACCCGGACGACGAGCCGCGTGGCGACGGTCGCGCCGACCGGTGATGGAATTCGCGGAAGCGGCGACGTCGGGTTGGACCGCCGCGGGGCGGTATCGATAGAATCAACCGAGCATCCGCGCCCTCCCGGCCGGATTCCGGCGTCGCGGCATTTGACCGGGGCGGGATCGTCGGCATAGTCATCTGTATCGGACTCGATCGCGCGCGTCATCCCGGGCTCAGCCAAGAAGGAACCGACCATGTCCCGCCGACTCGCTCTCCTCTGGGCGCCCTTGCTGCTCTGCTGGGCGGGGCCGACCGCCTTCGCCCAATCGCAGGCCTCGAGCGTCGCCGTGCCGTCCCGGGCGGCCCTCGCGCGCCTGGGCCTGGAGCGGCAGTGGGTGACGGTGGCCCCCGTCGGCGGCTCGGAGCGGGTGCTCCGGATCAGCCGTGGCCAGGACTACCTGTTCGTCCAGACGAACCAGGGGTTCATCCACGCCTACGACGTCGAGACGGGCCGCCCCGTGTGGTCGGCGCAGGTCGGCGAACACTCCTCCAACGCGATGCCGATCTCGCAGAACTCCTACGCCGTCTTCGCCTCGTCGGCCAACGTCTTGACGGCCCTCGATCGGCATACCGGCCGGACCATCTGGCGGCACGGCCTGGGCTCCAGCCCCACCAGCGGCACCACCGCCGACGACGACCACGTCGTGGTCGGGATGGGGACCGGGATGCTTCGATGCTTCGACCTCCGCGAGGAGGAAGGGGATCGGCCGGTCAAGATCCGCTCCACCCCCAAGCTGTCGTGGAACCTGGCGACCGGCGGCGCGGTCCGCACCCGGCCCCTGTTCGGCGACAGGATCGTCTGCTTCGGCAGCGACGACGGCCGGACCTACGTCAGCCTGAAGAACGAGCCGACGAACCTCTACCGCGTCTCGACCGGCGGCCCGATCGGCGCCGAGCTGGCCTCGCACGGCACCCGGTCGCTCCTGATCCCCTCGGCCGACTTCAACCTCTACTCGGTCGACGTCCTCACGGCCAAGATCCAGTGGGTCTTCCCGTCCGGGGCCCCGATCTCGCAGGGGCCCATCGTGGCGCAGGACAGCATCTTCGTCATCAACGACCGGGGCGACCTCAGCGTCCTCGACCCCACGTCGGGCGAGGCCAAGTGGACGACCGCCACCGACCACGGCAAGTTCCTGGGCGTCAGCCCGACGAAAGTCTACCTCCTCTCGCCCGACAACGACCTGGTGGTCGTCGCCCGCGACTCCGGCAAGGTCCTCCTCGACCCCGCCGCCACCTTCCGCCGCGCCGGCCTGGACCTCCGCGAGTTCACCCTCTCGTTCCCCGAGCGGTTCGACGACCGGCTGTTCCTGGCGACGCAGTCCGGCGTCATCCTCGGCCTCCGAGAAGTCGGCGCGACCACGCCCCAGCCCCTCCAGCCCCCCAGCGACAAGCCGTTCGGCTATGTCCCGCCCGAGGGGATCACGGAGATCCACAACCCGTTCGAAGCCGCCCCGGCCGACACGGACCCCGACGCCGAGCCCGACGACATGACCCAGCGGCCTTTTTAATTGACCCGATCCCCCCGAGATCCGAGACCCGTCGAGACGACGGAGCGGCCCGACCGCCCGTCGTCTCCTCACGTTTCCGGAGACCCGAGAGCACGATGGCGAAATCCGAGACTCAGGAAGGCCGCGCGACGATCCGACGCGCCGTCCTCAGCGTGTCCGACAAGACCGGCCTCATCGAACTGGCGAGGGCCCTCGCCGAGGCCGGCGTGGAGCTGATCGCGAGCGGCGGGACGAAGTCCGCCATCGCCGGCGCGGGGCTCCCGGTCGTCGAGGTCGCCGACTTCACCGGCCAGCCCGAGATGCTCGACGGCCGGGTCAAGACGCTCCACCCCAGGATCCACGGCGGCATCCTCGCCCGGCGGGACCTCCCCGCGCACATGACGGCCCTGGAATCGGCCGACATGCCGCCGATCGACCTGGTCGTCGTCAACCTTTACCCCTTCGAGCAGACGATCGCCCGCCCCGACTGCGCGTACGAGGAGGCCGTCGAGAACATCGACATCGGCGGGCCGTCGCTCATCCGTGGCGCGTCCAAGAACCACGACGCCGTCGCCGTGCTGACCGATCCCTCGCAGTACGAGGGCTTCCTGGCCGAGTTCCGCGCCGGCGGCGGCACCAGCCTGGCCACCCGCAAGCGGCTGGCGCGGCAGGCGTTCGCCCTGACCGCCGCCTACGACCGCGCCATCGCCGCCTACCTGGAAGCCCAGGAATCCGAGGAGACGGCCGCCCCGGAATCCGGCCCGTTCCCGGCCACGTTGGACCTCCGGCTCTCGCTCAAGCAGACGCTCCGCTACGGCGAGAACCCGCACCAGGCCGCCGCGCTCTACGTCGACCCCGAGGCCGTCGGCCCGAACTTGGCGACGGCCCGGATCCTCCACGGCAAGGAGCTGTCGTACAACAACCTGCTGGACCTCGACAGCGCCCTTCGGCTCGTCAAGCTGTTCGACGGCCCGGCCGCCTGCGTGCTCAAGCACAACAACCCCTGCGGCGCGGCCATCGCCGACGACCCCGCCACCGCCTTCGAAGGCGCCTACGAGGGCGACCCCGTCTCCGCGTTCGGCGGCATCGTCGGCCTGAACCGCCCGGTCGACCGGGCGACGGCCGAGCTGATGTGCCGGCCCGGCCGGTTCCTCGAGGCGATCCTCGCCCCGAGCTTCGACGCCGACGCGCTGGAACTCCTGACCACGAAGCCGACCTGGAAGAACAGCGTCCGGCTGGTGGAACTCGGCGAGCCGATCGGCCCGGCCTCCCCCGCCCCCTCCGGCTGGGACCTCCGCCGCATCGAGGGGGGCCTGCTCGCCCAGGGCTGGGACGAGCAAGAGGCCGACCCGTCCGCCGGCCAGGTCGCCACGAAGCGCCCCCCGACCGACGACGAGCGCCGCGACCTCGCCTTCGCCTGGAAGATCTGCGCGATGGTCAAGTCGAACGCCATCGTGGTGGCGAAGGGGGGCCGGCTGCTGGGCGTTGGCGCGGGGCAGATGAGCCGGCTCGACTCGGTGCGGATCGCGGTCTCGAAGGCCGGCGAGGCCGCCCGCGGCGCCGTCCTGGCCTCCGACGCCTTCTTCCCGTTCCGCGACGGCCCGGACGTCGCCGCCGCCGCCGGGGTCGCCGCCGTCATCCAGCCGGGCGGCTCCAGGCGCGACTCGGAGACCGTCGAGGCCTGCGACGAGCACGGCATGGCCATGATCCTGACAGGACGCCGCCACTTCCGCCATTGACGCGAAAGCCTTGCCCCCGGCCGGCCTCTCCCCGACAAGGACCAAGGCGAGAGGCCGGCAGGGGGGCCGGATCGCGGCGAACCCAGGCCGACACTCCCCCGCTCCGGACGACGGACGACGGACGGCGGGGGCGACCCGACCCGCCACGCGAACCCACACCGAGCCCCCGCCATGCACTACTCGCGGCCCCAGGACCTGGACATCACCACGCTCGGCCCCTGCACGATCCCCTCGCCGCTCACGCGGCTCCGGGGCGTGGGGTTCATCGAGGACGCGGCGCGGATCCGCCTGGACCTCCGCATCGGGGCGAACGCCGCCGCCCACGATGTCTACAGCGCGGAGGAGGCCGGGCCGCGACGCACCATCTACTTCGACCCCGCCCGGACCACCGCGGCGCTAGTCACCTGCGGCGGCCTGTCGCCGGGGCTCAACAACGTCATCCGGTCGGTTTACTCGGAGTTGGCGTACAACTACCAGATCCCCCGCGTGCTCGGCGCCCGCGACGGCTTCATGGGGCTGAACCCCGCCGTGGGCCGGCCGCTCGTGGAGATGACCCCGCAATTCGTCGACCACATCCACGACCTGGGGGGGACCGTCCTGGGCTCCTCGCGGGGCCCGCAGGAACCGGCGACGATCGTCGACACGCTCCAGCGCGAGAACATCGACATCCTCTTCTGCGTCGGCGGCGACGGCACCCAGCGCGGCTCGCTGGCGATCGCCCGGGAGGCCCGCCGGCGCGGGCTCAAGAAGGCCGTCGTCGGCATCCCCAAGACGATCGACAACGACATCCATTACGTCCAGACCTCCTTCGGCTACTACACCGCGCTGGAGAAGGCCCAGGAGGTCCTCCGCGGGGCGCACGTCGAGGCCCGATGCGCCCCCAACGGCATCGGCCTGGTGAAGTTGATGGGCCGGCACTCCGGCTACATCGCCGCCGGCGCCTCGCTGGCCAGCCAGGACGCCAACTTCGTCCTGATCCCCGAGGTCCCCTTCAAGCTCGACGGCGACGACGGCTTCCTCGCGGCCCTGGAGCGCCGGATGCTGGAGAAGGACCACGCCCTGGTGGTCGTGGCGGAGGGGGCCGGGCAGGAGTTCATGGCGGCGGAGGCGCTGGGGACCGACGCCTCCGGGAACCCCAGGCTCCACGACATCGGCCTGTTCCTGCGCGACAAGATCCTCGCCCACTTCCGGTCGCGGTCGATCGACGTGAACCTGAAGTACCTGGACCCCAGCTACTTCATCCGGTCGGTGCCGGCGAACCCGTCGGACAGGATCCTCAGCGACCAGATGGCGCGCATGGCCGTCCACGCCGCGATGGCGGGAAAGACCGACCTGCTGATCGGCTCCATGCACAACGAGTTGATCCACGTCCCGATCGCCACGGCCGTCGCCGAGAAGAGGCGGCTCGACACCGCCAGCGACCTGTGGACCGCCGTGATGCGCTCCACCGGCCAGCCGGTCTGGTGAGCGCGGGGGTCGACCGCGACGCCCGCCCCCGGGGGCCTCAGTCGGTCCGCAGCGGCGGCGGCTCCGCGAAGAATCGATCGCGCTCCAGGCGCAGGACGCTCCGAAGGCTTTCCCGCTCGGAGCCCGTGGCGCCCCATTCGGCGAGGAAGACCCCCCGGAGCCGGCCGCGGAGCACGACCCCTTTCTCCAGGTCGTGCCCGAAGAACGCGTAGCGGATGGGCTCGGCCGCGTGCAGTTGGGTCGAGATGTCCCGCGCCACGTCGTCGGGGTGGGCGATCTCGTGGAAGGCCCCGGGGAAGCCGAGGTCCGGGTCCGCCGCGACTCCCCCAGGATCGGGGAGCGCCTCGTCTGGCGACGGCCGCGCGACCTCCAACGTCATGAGCCGTGCCAGCAGGGCGTCCGGCTCCCTGCCGTCGTAGGACGAGCCGGCCGCCACGCGATCGCGGGGCACGACCATGAAGCGCGGCTCGGGCGGGCTAGCCACCAAACTCTTCGGCCGGGCCTCGGCCATGACCTCCAGCCGGCGCAGCTCGCCGACGGAGTCGGCCGACGCCTGGATCTCCAGGTCCATCCCCCGGCCATCGCGACACGGGCCCCAACCGGCCCGGACGGTGAGGCCGTGCCAGCCGGGGGGCTCGAAGGTGGCGAGCAGCCGCCCGTGGACCACGTCGACGTCGACGAGCGAGTCGGCCGTGAAGGCGGCGTCGTCGCGGCGACCGACGGCGGCGAGGCCGACGAGGGCCAGGAACGGCCCCGACGCCCCTTCGCGGAGCAGCCCCGCCCTCCCCTCAGCGAACCCGAACGTCCAGACGGCGTCCGCCCAATCGACCTCGAAACGGTCGCCGACCCGCCGCCAACCCTTCAAGTCCGCTTCTCGCACGGCGCCCCGCCCGGTTCAAACGAGAAGACCCCGTCGACCCGAATGAACGGTGGGTCGACGGGGCCGAATCTGATAAAGGCCGGATGAACAGGGCGGACGCCCCGGCCGAGCGGAGAGGCACCTAGGCTTGCGCGTCACGCTCGACACTCAATAGAATACGCGCGATTCGCTCATCGTCAAGCCCTAAGCGACCAAATATCGTTCGCGGACAAGGCCGAGGGGCCACATGATTGGCCGCGCGCGTGATCGTCTGAATTATTAAGCGCCATCATCCAGGGGCCAGCGCCCGACCTCGCCGCGGGCCGCGACACCCGGTGCAATCACGTCATGCAAGAGGGGCACGGTGTAATATTCATTGCATGACCGTTCGACCCACGGAATGCCCGGGAAATCGGCGAGAGCCGCGCGACGCCCGGCAGCGCCACGAGCTACCCCCCGCCGCCTCGCCAACCCGGGTCCCAAACCCCATCAATAACTCGCGCCAATACTTGCAATCTCCAGGCGTGCTCGACTATGAAATCTTTCATTTGTCATGAGGACGGGCCGCGCAACGAATCATTTTCGGCGGCCTCTTGACGGGGGAAGATTCCTAATATAGAAGGTCAGTCGTACCCGAAGATCGGCATCATCTCGACGCCTCGTCGCCGGCGACATTCGTCGCGTGGCGATCTCGACAGCCCAACTCCAAGCCAGTCCCTAACCCCTGAAGCATGGCTCCCACCGGCCGCGCCTGACCCTTCCCCGCGCGTCGAGGCCCCTCCACGCCTCGCGTCCTGGGTCGGGCCCGCGCGTGCCGCATCGATCGCGCCGACCCGGCTCTCGGCCGGGCATCGCGCCACGCCCCGCGTCGTTTGATCGGAGGACACTCGCATGAACAGACGAGCTTTCACGCTGATCGAGCTGCTGGTGGTCATCGCCATCATCGCCGTCCTGATCGCCCTGCTACTCCCGGCCGTCCAGGCGGCGCGCGAGGCCGCCCGGCGCGCCCAGTGCACCAACAACCTGAAGCAGATCGGCCTGGCGCTGATGAACTACGAGGGCGTCAACGGGGCCTTCCCGCCCGGGGGCGTCTCGGACGAGAGCCGGGGGACGAACTGGGGGGGCGAGGTCGGCGGCAACAACCTGGCCTCGTGGCGAGCCCTGGTGATCCCGCAGATGGAGGGGGGGGCGATCTACAACGCGATCAACTTCAACCTCCCGCTGAACAACATCGTCTCCAGCTCGGCGCAGTGGACGGCCCTGATGACGGTCAGCTCGGCGTGGCTCTGCCCGTCGGACGACAACTTCCAGGGTCAGGGCCAGGGGATCCGGTCCTCGTCCGGGGCCTGGGGGAACTATCCCAACGGCAGCAGCCCGACGAACCCGTTCACCAACCAGCCCGAGACGCGGGTGATGGTCAGCAACTACGCCGGCAGCTTCGGCGACAACTACGCGATCGGCGCCCTGACCGCCGGCCAGAACCCGTGGGAGACCTACCCGTACCCGCCGTCGCTGGCGCCCGGGCAGGCGAGGATCGGCTATCCGGGATTCTGGGGGACGGCGTGGAACGACCAGGTCACGGCCGATTCCGGCGGCCAGCTCCGCGGCATGTTCTCGTACCGGATCAAGAGCATCGGCACCGTGACCATCGGCTCGATCACCGACGGCACCTCGAACACGATCATGGTGGGCGAGGTCCTGCCGGCTCAGGCGGCCGACAGCAACTTCTGGAACAACAACGGGGCGACGTTCGGGACGACGATCCCGATCAACTGGCAGACCCTGCGGGCCCCGATCGACGGCACGACGCCGTTCGGCTCGCCGGACTGGCAGAATCGGTTCAGCTACGCGAGCAAGGGGGCCAAGAGCAGGCACCCCGGCGGGGCCAACTTCGCCTTCGCCGACGGCTCGGTCCATTTCCTCAAGAGTTCGATCGCGCCGCCGACCTACTGCGCCCTGGGGAGCCGGGCGGGCGGCGAGGTCGTCAGCTCCGACGCTTATTGATCCCGATCCCACTCGGCCCGGCGGGCCGGCCGATCGACAGCGCCGGCCCACCCTCAGGAACGCACGCCATGCTCGAACTCTCGGTCCCGGCCCGCCGCGCCGTCGCGCGGGCGAGGAGCCTCGCCGCCGCGGCGGCGGCCTGCCTGCTGGTCGCCGGCTGCGGCGACGACGGCCTCGGCCGGCGGTACAAGGTCGCCGGCAACGTGACGTACAAGGGACAGCCCGTCTCGGCGGGGTCCATCTCGTTCTACCCCGCGGGGGGCGGCTCGGCGGACCAGCGGGGCGCGACGGGGGTCATCAAGGACGGATACTTCTCGCTGTCCACGCAGGGGGACGACGACGGGGCGTTCCCCGGCGACTACGTCGTCGCCATCACCTCGCGGACGCCGGACATGTCGGCGGCCCAGGAGAACGCCGACAAGATCGGCGGCCTGTACCGCCAGGAGGACGTGGCGAAGGCCTACAAGAAGGCCCCGAGCGCCATCCCCCAGAAATATGAGTCCCCCGAGCAAGGGGGCCTCAAGGCCAAGGTCGAGCCCAGGTCGAACACGGTCAACTTCGAGCTGGTCGACTGACCTTCCCCGCCTTCGCGCCGAACCGGCAAACATCCCGGGGCGTCCGCCGGAACCAACCTCCGTCGGACGCGCCTCTCCTTTCCCGCCGATCGCTGCCGCCCCCGGGCCGCGACGGGCGGCTCGGGGGAGACGCCCGCGGTGGCCGGCCGCGCCCGGCCCCGGCGACACTCCCGCGCCACGAGTCGGGACCGTCGCCCCCGTCATGAGCGGAGCGATCGGCGCAGACATTCCGCGGTGCGCGCGGCATGTAATTTCGACCGGCGGGCGGTAAGAAATCCGTTCGGGGCGGGTCGATACTACGGTCGGTCAAGCCCGCCTCGCTTGCCGGGATGCACGTCCCGGGCCGGGGGCGGGCGGTGTCCGCGGGATGCGTCGTGGCCCCGAGGGGCGGGACGGGATCGACGGTCGGCGAGGTCGCCGTCCCGGTCGCCCCTGGAAGGCCCGTCGCCACGATGCGAGGAAGATCGGCCATGCCCGGCCCCAACGCTGGCATGCGCCCCGCCCGGCGTTCAAGGAGGTTACCAGGAAGTGAACATCATCACGACCCGTTTCGGTCTGATCCAGGCCCAGGAGTCCGAGCTTTACCGGATCCCGGAAGGGCTGCTGGGCTTCCGCTCGTATACGCAGTTCCTCCACCTCCCCGACCCGGTGGTGTCCGGCCTGTCCTGGCTCCAGAGCGCCACGGCGCCCGACCTGGCCTTCGGCCTGGTCGCGCCCCCGATGGCGGTCGGGGACTATCGGGTCGAGATCCGCCCCGGAGACCGGGCGGCGCTGGAGCTGGCCGACGAGCGGTCCGCCATGATTTATGTCGTCTTGAGCCGCGGCGCATCGGGGGGGTTGACCGTCAACCTCCAGGGCCCGCTGGTGTTCAACCCGGTCCGTCGCCTCGGGCGGCAGCTCGTCCTCACCTCCAGCCGCTATCCCGTGCGGTATCCCCTGGAGTCGGCCGGCTCGCCCCAGGTCACGAACCCGACCCTACCGCCCATCCTCACCCCGTTGCGAGCGACGGCGTGATGCCGGCGGCCTGTCACCCGGATATACGAGGGCCTCTCGACGCCCCCGCGACGCTCGCGGACGCCGAGAGCCCGGGCCGCGCGAACGGGGACGGTCACGGGCCTCGTTGGCAGGAGGAAGGAGCCTAGTACGATGCTGGTCCTGTCCCGACACCGCGACGAGAGTATCATCATCGGTGACGACATCGTCATCACGGTGGTCGATATTCGGGGCGATAAAGTGCGCCTGGGGATCGCGGCCCCCATCGAGATCTCCGTACACCGCCAAGAGGTGTACGAGGCGATCCAGCGCGAGAACCGCCAGGCGAGCCGCCTGGAGCCCCAGGAAGCCCGCCAGATCGAACGCCTCGGCCCGCCAGTCCGGCGCGACCTCCGACGCACCCGATCCGACGACATCTAAGCGCGTCCGCCCCCAAAGGGCCGAACGATCGCCGTCATCCGCCATCATCGCCGGACGACCGACAGCCCCACAGGCCGTCGCTCGTCCGGTTTTTCGTTGGTGGGGCCGAAGGATGGATCAGCGTGCATCGTCACCTCGTCCCAGGGGGCTTCGCCGTCGCCTCCTCCCCGTAGAACCGCGAGATCGGGATCGACCGGAACCGGGAGGACAGCCGGTTCCACGTCGGCGGGCCGACGTAGTAGGTCAGCAGCGCCCGGCCGCGATGGAAGGCCAGGCTGGTGTAGGCGTAGGTCTCGGCCGGCGAGCCCTCCACGGAGATCGGACTCGACCACGTCCGGCCCTCGTCGCGCGAGACGGCGGCCGACAACGGCGTCCGCGGCCCGCCGTGATCCGACCCCGGCTTCACCGAGTCGTTCCAGACCAGCAGCAGGTCTCCCGTCGAGGGGATCCGGCGCAGGGTGGACGGGGCCTCCGGGGCCGGGACGCCCCAGGATTTCGCCTCGCTCCAGGTCTCGCCGCCGTCGGTCGACTCGCTCACGGCGATGTGGCCGAGCTGCGTCCGGATGTGCATCAGCAGCCGGCCGCCCTCCATCTCGATCACCTCGGGCTCCATCGCCCCTCGCTTCGGATACGGCAGCACCGTCCGGCTCCGACTCCAGGTCTTCCCCCGGTCGTCGGAGAGGAAGCACGACGCCTCGAACCGACTGCCGCTGGCGCCGACGTCGGCCGTCGAGGAGGTCGGCACGACCAGGCGGCCGGTCGACAGCACCGTCACCCGGTCGTTGTTCACGACGTGATACCCCGGCTCGGTGGTGGTCCGCGTCGGCGGGCCGAAGGTCGCCCCCTCGTCGTCGGAGACGCGCAGGAAGGCGTTGAGGACCGAGTGCGAATCCTTCTGCAGGTAGAGGAAGCCGACCGGGCCATCGAATGTCGCGCCCGGGATCAGACGGAACAGCGAGACCGACATCACGTTCATCCCGCCGGAATTCTCCTGGAGCACGCGCCGGGGGCCCCACGTCCGCCCCTCGTCGGCCGACTCCACGGCCTGGACCCGCGCGTGAGCGAAGTCGGACGAGCTGGCGTCGAACTCGGTCGTCGCGTAGAGCAGGCGGCCGTCGCGCAGGACGATCACCGACCCCTCGCTATACCGAGGATGCTCGGCGTCGGCCGGGAAGACGTTGACGGCGAATTCCGCCTCGTCGCGCGGCGGCCGACCCAACGCCAGGATCGCCTGCGCCGCGCGGACGCGGACGTCCAGCGTCGAGTCTTCGAGCCGCCGCGACAGGGCGTCCACGGCCTCCGTCGCGCGGGCGTCCGGGGCGAACTCGCACGCCTGGACGCGGATCATGGGGTCGTCGTGGTCCAGGTTGCGGATCAACGCCCCCTTCCCCTCCTCGTCCCCCAGCGCGGCGAGCGCGTGGTCGAAGTAGGCGATCGTGACGAGATCGTCGAAGCGGGCGCGAGCGGCGCGGAGGGGGGCGACGTCGCGATCGTCGCCGACCCGGGCGAGGAGCCACGCGGCCGTCCGGGCGACGGCCGGGTCGTCATGGCCGACGGCCGCGCGGAGGCGCGTGAATGCCTCGGGGTTGCCCCACCGGGCCAGGGCCGCCGCCGCCATCAGAGAGCGGATGGAAGGATCCCCGTCGCCCATCGCTTGGCGCAGGAGGACGCCGTCACCCACCTGCCGTACCTTGTACAGGCTCTCGGCGGCATGGGCGTGGCCGCGAGGGTCGGGATCGGCGAGGACATCCAGCAGCGCGCGGACGTGGGCGAGGTCGCCGGCGCGGACCAGTTCGCGAGCGATCCCGCAGCGATGCTGGGCGTCGGTCACGGTCGCCAGCCGGGGTGCCAGGGCGCGGCGAACCTCCTCGCCGGCGCCCTCGTCCGAGAGCGCCTCGGCCGCGTGCATCGCCGGCCAGAACTCGGCGGACGCCAGCCCCTCCCGCAGGATCGACAGGCATCGCTCGCGGTCGGGGGGAGCCGCCCCGATCAGGAGCGAGGTCGACAGGGCGAGCAGGACGTTCCGAATTGCCGGCATGGCGCGGTCCTCCGGTGGGGTCTGGTGTCGAGGACCAGGATACCGGAGCGGTCGCGTCGGATGGTCAATCCAGTTCGATGACCGAGTCGTCGTCCGCGAACTCGTGACGGACGGGGGCGGCGGGAGGCGGGGGGGAAGGGATCTCGGTGTTGGACGCGCTGGAGGGCATCTCCTCCAGCGAGGGGGCGGCGAAGGAGCCGAAGCGGCTGGGGGGGGTCGGCTTCTGGGCCCGGCGCAGGTTCTCCTGGGCGTGGCGAAGCTCGGCGGCCTTGCTGGCGCGCTTGCGCCAGAGGTCGGAGGGCGTCGGGGCGTCGTCGGGGCCGAGGTAGACCCGCATCTTGTAGCCCCCCAGGGCGATCCGGTCTCCCGGCAGCAGCGCGGCCCACCGGATGCGCTGGCCCTTCACCTTCGTCCCATTGGTGGTGACGAGGTCGCGGATGACCAGCAGGCCGTCGGTCTTCACCAGGACGCAATGCCGGCGCGACAGCCCGGGATGGTCAATGACCACGTCGGCGTCGCGACGCCCGACGACGGTGAGGTCGCGCGTGATCGGGATCGGCGGATCGCCGTTATCGGGGACGAGTTCGGCCTTCATGCCCCCTGCTCCTCGGCCGCGTTCATCGTGGGAGGTGGGTCGGTGGACCCGTCGAGGAACTGTAGGACGAAATCCATCGGCCCACAAGGGGAAGACGCCGAGCCGGCCGGAGCTTTGCATGCTCCGGAATACTGGCGCGTCGCCTCCTCGTCCCGCGTCTCGACCCCTCTATAATACAAGATGACGGGGACCGATCTGGCGATGTCCCCCGTCCCGGAGTCACCGACGATGCGGCGCTTCATGATCGGCCCCCGTTGTCTCGCGATCCTCGCGGCGATCGTCCTGGCGCCGTCGCTCCGGGCCGAAGCCCCCGGCGACGACCTGAGGGCCATGGCCCACGGCCCGGTCCACGAGGCGTTCCTGTCGCCCCGTCGAGACGTCCGGCCGCCGGCCGTCCCGAAGTCGCCCCCGCCGCCGGTCGTCGAGTGGCCCGCGTCCGATCCGCCGACCCTGGACGCCCGGTGGATCGACGGCTACTGGGAATGGGACGTCGACACCTCCCGCTTCGTCTGGGTGACGGGGACGTGGCGCGTCCCGCCGCCGAACCGCTTCTGGGTCAATGGCCTGTGGAAGCGCGAGGCCGACGGCTGGCGGCGCACGCCCGGCTTCTGGAGCGACCGCTCCACCGACCGCCTCGTCTTCCGCGCGGAAGGCCCTCCCGAACGTCGACCTTTGGACGACCCCGGCCCGCCGCCGAAGGAAGGCTGCTTCTACATCCCCGGCCAGTACGTCCCCGAGGGGGACAAGCTCGTCTGGCGCAAGGGCTTCTGGGCCGATTCGAAGCCGGGCTGGGCCTGGGTCCCCGCGAGCTGGACCCGGCAGCCCGAGGGCTGGATCTACCAGGCGGGATACTGGGACTTCCCGCTGGAGGAGCGCGGGACCCTCTTCGCCCCCGCGGAGCCCGTCGCCGAGGCCGCCGAGGGCCGGGCGCTCTCCTATCGCCCGTACACGGTCGTCTCGCCGCAGCTCTACGGGCAACTCTACGGGGCGTTCGGCCGTTGGACATCCTGGTACGACGGCTACCCCGGCATCGGCTATGACCCCGGAGGCCGCTACTTCGCCTACGCCGATTACGGCCGCCTCGCCCCCTTCTACGGCTACCTCGACTACCCCGCGCTCGCCGGGTTCGGCTATCCCTACTTCGCGTCGCCCATCCTATACCCTCCCCCCGGCGCGCTCGCGTATGGCCTGGGGCGGCCGTACTACGGGTTTGGGAACATGATCCTGCCGCTGATGGCCGGCTATCCGCTGTTCGGCGGGATGGGGCTGGTTGGGAGCGGTTGGGGCTGGGGATGGCCGGGGTGGAACCCCGGGCCCTACGCCTGGGGAATCCCCGGCTGGAGCGGCGTGGCTCTGGGAACCTGGCCGGGGTTCGGCTGGGGGACCTGGGGCTGGAGCGGCCCGGCGATCGGTGCCTGGCCGAGCCTCCTCAACGTCGGCTACCCCAACTGGTTCTCGGGCTGGAGCGGTTTCGGCTGGGGGAGCTTCGGGTTCGGCGGCTGGGGCTGGAACGGCCTCGGCTGGGGCGGCTGGGGCTATCCCGGCGTCGTCTGGGGGGGCAACCCGATCTGGGGCGGCCTCTATCCCTTCCCGAACCACGTCCACGTCCAGCCCGTCAGGCCGCCGCATGACCGGCCCCCGCACAATCGGCCCCCGACGACCGGCGGCGACCGGCCCGACCGGCCCGGCGGGACGATCGGCGATCGCCTCGCCGCGGGCGGGCCGATGCGCCAGGGGCCGGCCGTCCCGCGGCGCGACTTCATCGCGCCCCCGCCGTCGACCCGCCCCCTGGCGTCGCTGGGGAGTAACCCGGCGCTCGTCGGCATGCGGTCGGCGAGGGCGGATGCCGCCCCGGCGGCGGTCGGGATGACGCGGACTGAGGCGCGGCGGCCGCCGACCTGGCACCATGCGTATAACGGCGTCGCGCCGACGATGCGCCAGGAACATCATGTGGCGCGGCCGGCCCTGTCCAACAACGCCGGCGCCGGGGCCGGGAACATGGTGAACGTGCCGGGCGTCGGGCAGATGATGCGGGGCGGGGCCGGCGACGCCGGCATCGGCCGGATGCGCCAGGCGGCGTCGAACGCGACGGCGGGCGGATTCAACCCGCAGCTAGGCCCCGGGATGCTCCCCAGCGCCCGCGGGGCCGAGACGCTCGTCACCCCGAACGGCGGGTGGCAGGGGGCGATGCGCAACCCCAACGTCGCGGCGGCGGCGGCCGCGGCCGGCTTCGCGCCGAGGATCCAGGGGCCCGCGGGGGTCGATCCCGGGGCGATGCGGGGCGGCGGGGTCCAGCCGGGGTTCGGCGGCCAGCCGCTGAACCCGGGGCTTGCCCCCGGCGGCGGCCCCGCCGTCGGGAGCGGCTTCACCGGCGGCATGCGTCAGCCGGGGGGCTTCGCCAACTCCGGGAACTTCGGAGCTGGCGTCTACAACGGCGGCGCCCCGTTCAGCGGCGGGATGCGCGGCGGCGATGTCGGTGTCGGCGGCGGCTTCGGCGCGATGCGCGGCGGTCCGGCGGGTGGATTCGGAGGGGGCGGCCCGGTCGGCGGCTTCGGCGGAGGCTCGCCGGGCGGCTTCGGCGGCGGGACACCGGGGGGCTTCGGAGGGGGCGGTATGGGAGGAGGCTTCGGCGGCGGTGGCGGCGCGCCGGGCGGCGGGGGGAATTTCGGCGGCCACATGCGATGACGGCCGGGGCTGCCCGCGCGGGTCAGGTCGGCGTGATCGTCGGCGCGGAGCCGCCCTTGTCGTAGTCGAAGGTGGGCCCGTCCTCCCGATCTTCGCGGAGCTTGGCGAGGATCGGCTCGATCACGAACTCCGGGACGAACGGCCGCAGCGAGTCGGCGCCGCCGAATCGGGCGACCTGGCGGACGAGCGAGCTGGAGACGTGCGAATACTGGCCGTCGGCCATCAGGAAGACGGTCTCGATCTCCGGATCCAGCTTCTGGTTGGTCAGCGTCATCCCGAACTCGTATTCCATGTCGGTCAGCGTCCGCAGCCCGCGCAGGATGACGCGCGCGCCGACGCGACGGACGTACTGGACGGTCAGCTCCTCGAACCCCTCGACGCTGACGTTGTCGAACGGCTCCACCACGCGACGGGCCAACGCGATGCGCTCGTCGATGGTGAACAGCGACTTCTTGGTGGGGTGGACGCCGATCCCGACGACCAGGTGGTCGAACAGCTCCCGGCCGCGCCGGATGACGTCCAGGTGCCCGAGCGAGATCGGGTCGAACGTGCCGGCGAAGACGGCCTTCCGGTTCGCGGCGCGTCGGGTTTCCTTGGCGGGCATCAGGAGTCCTTTCCGGTGGACGGATCGCCCCGGCGCGCGGCGACGAGGGCGTCGCGAAGGCGGCCGAGGTCGTCGGCGTCGGTGTAGACGTGCGGGCTCAGGCGAAGGCGGCCCCGGCGGCACGAGGCGACCACCTTGCGGACCCGGAGCGTCGCGACGGCCGCGTCGGGGTCGACGCCGTCGGCCGCCGCCGTGACGATCGCCGAGCGCTCCTCCGGCCGCGACGGCCCGATCACGCGCCAGCCGGCCTCGGACACGACCGCGCGCGTCGCCTCCGCTCGCTCCAGGATCCGCGCCGAGAGCGCCTCCGGGCCGATCTCGCGGAGCAGGCTCATGCTGGCGGCGAAGCCGGCCAGGCCCGGCATGTTCCAGGAGCCCCCCTCCCACCGCCGGGCGTCCGGCTTGAGAGTGAAGTCCAGCCCCCCGGCGGCGAAGGAGCCGACTACGCTGTTCCAACCCACGCCGATCGGCCGCAGGCGGTCGATCCACTCGCGGCGGACGTACAGGAAGCCCGCCCCTTCCGGCCCCAGCAGCCACTTGTGCGAGTCGGCCGCGGCGAAGTCGACCGGCGTCTCGCGCACGTCGAGCGCGTGCGGCCCGAGGCCCTGGATGGCGTCGACGAACAGGGCGACCCCGCGGTCTCGGCAAAGCGCCCCCAGCGCGTCGAGGTCGTTGCGGAACCCGGTGGCGAACTCGACGTGGCTGACGGCCAGCATTCGGGTCCGGTCGTCCATCGCGTCGCGGATGTCGTCGATCAGGACGCGGTCGTCGCGCGAGGGGACCAGGCGGGTCTCCACGCCGCGATCGGCGAGGTTCATCCAGGGGTAGACGTTGGAGGGGTATTCGTCGGCCGGGACCACGACGTTGTCGCCGGGACGCCAGGGGAACCCCTCGGCGACCAGGCCGATGCCGTGGGTGGTGTTGGCGACGAAGGCGATCTCCGCCGGCTCGGCGTGGATCCACGCGGCAAGGTCGCCACGCAGCGCGTCGACCTTCGCGCCCCAACGGGGCCACTCGGTCGAGCCGTTGACGGCCTGGTTCCCGGCCCATCGCGAGACGGCGAGCGCGGCGCGGTTCGGGATGGGGGCGACGGCGGCGTGGTCGAAGTAGGCCCAGGCCCCGGCGACGGGGAACTCGGCCTCGCGGATCGCCGCCCAGTCGATCGCCATCCCGACCTCGCTCAACGACGGGCGCTCTTGCCGATGATGAAGACGGCCAGCACCGCCATGATGCCGGTGCCGAAGTAGCCGTCCAGCGAGCGGCCCTCGGAGGCCTCGCCTTCCTCGGCATAATCCCCGTCCTGCGCCCGAGCGACGCCCGAGAGGCCCAGGCCGAGGGCCAGCATCCCGACGGCGATCGCGCGGGTCCAACGGCTTCGGTTCGTGTTCATCGTTCGCGTTCCTTGACGGGCCTGGGACGTTGGGGAGCCTCGGGGAGCATCGGGAGCCATTCGGAGAGCGGGCGGACGCGGCGGCGGAACGCCCGGCGGGCCATCGCCACGGCCTTCCACGCCGGCCCTCGCGACCGCAGGTGGGCGAGGTAGTCGTCCAGCCCCACGGCCCAGAACCGGTACGCCAGGCCCCGGAACTCGAAGGCCCCGTCGTGGCGGGGCAGACCGAATTCCATCGGCGCCTCGGCGTAGGCGAAGGCCAGGATCGGCCGGAACCCGGGGCCGAACAGCTCGCCCCAGCGGACCAGCCCGTCGAGGTCGTCCGTCGTGACCCAGTTCTCCCAGTCCCGACGCCCCCGGCGATCCCGGGCGCGCTTCCCCTTCACCTCGACGACCAGGTTCTCCGCGAATCGAGGATACAGCAAGAAGTCGGGGTTCTTCACCCCCCCATCGCCGAAAATCGCCCGCTTCGCCTCGTCCACCGCCACGCAGGGCAC
Source organism: Paludisphaera sp. (assembly GCF_037189885.1). NCBI lineage: Bacteria > Pseudomonadati > Planctomycetota > Planctomycetia > Isosphaerales > Isosphaeraceae > Paludisphaera > Paludisphaera sp. Next base: position 3,595 of record NZ_JBBCIR010000099.1, on the reverse strand, counting down.
CCGCAAGGCGCGGATGTACGCCTCGAACGCCGCCTCGTAGTGGTTGGAGCGATTGGCCATGCATCTAATCTTGGCCGGCGACCGTCCCTCGTTCCACCCCCGTGGCGAATTATCGGCGTATCTCGCCCATGGTCTCCTCCAGATCGCTCGCTGCGCGTCCGCCGGCACTCAAGCTCATGCACGGGCATCCCCCGCGATCACGGCAGCGTCACGATCGGCAGCAACTGCGTCCCCCTCGACTTCGGCGCCGGCGGCTTTCGACGCGGCGGGAGGAGGGCGGCGGCGTACTCCCAAATCTGCTCGGGGGTCTCGAACAGCTTGTCGAAGTTCCAGTCGTCCTCGTACTCGCACTCGGCGGAGGAGTACTCGCGGCAGATCTTGGGACGGTCGTGATAGATGCCGCAGCGGTTGTCGGGCAGGAGATACTGGCAGTCGGAGGAGACCAGGAGGTACCACGTCTCCTCGTGGACGTAGATCATGGTCCGGCCGTGGGCCAGGAACCATCGGATGGTGTCGAAGTCGTCCCAGGCGGTCGGGGTCTCGATCGGGGTGGAGATGTAGCGGCAGCACTTGCCGGTGCAGTAGTCGCACGGGCTCTCGTCGGGCTTCAATTCATCCCGACGGGGTCGGCGGGAGGCGGGCGGGAGCGGCGGCGGCTTGGGCATCGGCGGGGCTCAGTCCTGAGTCTTCTGGCGGTCGCGGAATCGCCGGCTGACGCGCACGAGGAAGCGATGCTCCTCGTCGGTCAGCGCGGCCTTCCCCTCGCGGTACAGCTTGTCGAGGATCTCGTCCATCCGGCGTTCCTCCGCGACCTCGCGCATGATCCGGCGCTGGCGTCGGAGGTCGGAGCGACGGCGACGCCACCGCTTCAGCGCGCTCTCGCGATAGGGGCCGATCTTGGCGGCGTCTCCCTCGAGGCTGGTGTAGCCCTGGGAGAAATCATAGCCGAACTGGGAGTCGTCGAAGTAGCCGCCGTCCTCCCGGATGCGGGCCTCCGACCGGACCATCAACTCCACCAGCAGCGCCATGCCGATGAACGCGAACCCGTCCAGCCGGCCCCCGGCGAGGACCCGCACCAGCCCGACGAGGAACAGCAGCGCAGCCACCGCGCGAGCCGTCCACGGCGCGGCCAGGCCGTCGCGCGTCGGGGCGGGGGACGCGTTCGCGAGGAACCAGCGGAACAGCCGCCCGCCGTCGAACGGGGGCGCGGGCAGCAGGTTCGCCAGGAACAGCCAGTAATTCACGAACCCGAACCAGCCGACCAGCCAGGGCACCGTCATCGGCGCCACCTTGGTCGCGCCGTGCAGCCACGGCGCGCCGGGGTCGGCGTCCCGGACGAGCGGGTACCACGCGAACTGGCAATCCCAGAACACGCCCAGCGCCGCCGCGGCGGTCAGCGCCGCCGCCCCGCTGGCGAACGGCCCGGCCAGCACCGAGAGCATGTAGCCCACATCTCGCGGGGGCTCGGACGGCCGCGTCAGGCTCCCGAGCGGCCAGAGGTGGACGTCTTCCATCTCGCATTCGGCGGCCCACGCCGCCAGCGCGTGGCCGACCTCGTGGACGGCCAGGGCCATCAGGAACAGGACCAGCCAGGCCGCGGCCTCGATCATCCCGGCGGCCGGCCCCCGCGGGCCTCCCCGGAACGGCCCCTCCAGCAGCGTCAGGACGATCAGCGCGAGGAGCGAGACGTGGACCCTGACCGTCGTCCCGAACCAACGCCCCAGGGGGATCGGCGACCACGTCAGCAGATCGCTCATGCGCCGGATGCTCGAAAGGGGTTGCCGCCTTGGCGGTATGCGGGCGTCGAGCCAATTCCACTCTAGCAGCGGGGTCAAGCAGCGTCGAGATCGGCGCCCACCCCGCCGGCCCCGCCCCGTGGTACACTTGGTGCTCGGGCTCCCGCGCGGTCGATCGACCTCCCCACTCACTCCGCAGTTATCGGGCCGAGACATGCCATCCCCACCCGAGGCCTCCACCACGACCGTCCCCGTGGCGCTGGGCGATCGCTCCTATGACGTCTTCGTCGCCGAGGGGGGCTGGGACGCCCTGCCCGCCCGCCTGGACGCCGCGCTGCGCCGGACCTGGGCCGGCAAGTCCTGCCGCAAGGCGCTGATCATCACCGACTCCAACGTCGCCGCGCTCGCCTACCCCGGCCTCACGCGCGACGCCCTCGCCGCGATCGGGATCGACGCGACCGCGGCCGTCGTCCCGGCCGGCGAGGCGAGCAAGAGCCTCGACGTCGCCGCCACGCTCTTCGAGAAGCTCGTCGCCATGGCCGCCGACCGCCACGCGCTGGTCGTGCCCGTCGGCGGCGGGGTGATGGGCGACCTCGGCGGGTTCGTCGCGGCCACGTTCGCGCGCGGGCTGCCGCTGTTCATGGTCCCCACCACGCTCCTCTCCCAGGTGGACAGCGCCGTCGGCGGCAAGGTGGGGGTCAACCTGCCGAAGGTCAAGAACATCGTCGGCGCGTTCCACCAGCCGGTCGCCGTGTGGATCGACGTCGCCACGAACGGCGACCTGCCCGATCGCGAGCTGCGCTGCGGGCTGGCCGAGGTGGTGAAGTACGGCGTCATCCTGGACGCCCCGTTCTTCGAGGAGCTGGAGGCCGACGCCGACGCCATCCTCGCCCGCCGTCCCGACCGCCTGCGCCGGATCGTCGCGAGGAGCTGCGAGCTGAAGGCCGACGTCGTCTCGAAGGACGAGCGCGAGCAGACAGGCCTGCGCGCCGTGCTGAACTTCGGCCACACCATCGGCCACGGCGTGGAGGCGACGGCCGGCTACGGCGGCGCCTTCCAGCACGGCGAGGCCGTGGCCGTCGGCATGGTCGCCGAGAGCCGCCTGGCCGAGCGCCTCGGCTGGGTCGACGCCGCGTTCACCGAGCGCCTCGTCCGCCTCCTGGCCCGGTTCGGCCTGCCGACCTCCCTGTCCGGCCTCGACCCCGCCGCCATCCTCGAATCGATGGGCCGCGACAAGAAGAACAAGGGGGGCCGCGTCCGCCTGGTCCTCCCCCGCCGAATGGGGCACGTCGAACTCACCGACGCCCCCTCCGCCGACGACCTGCGCTCGCTGCTGGAAGACCTCTGCCGCTGACGCGGGGTGCCCTCAGTATGGCGTGAACGGTTCGTCGACCCGTGCCCCCCTCCCCCCCCTCGCGCGTGAAAGCCTCCCGAGGGTGGGCGATGGACGACATCGGCCCTCTGACGACGGGGGAAGCAGGCCAGGCATGGCGGAGGTTCAGTCGGTTCTCGGCTTCCGCGGCCAGCCGTGTTCCCTGGCCCATTGCTCGGCCTCCTCGGTCGAGTCGAAGACCGGGTATCCGTGTCCTTTGAGGTATTCCACCGTCGCGTGGGCCCTGACGGGGTCCTCGTCGATGTGGAGCATCACGCCGTTATAGGCGTTCCAGAACATGACGGAGCAGCGTTCATCTCCCCAACGGACGAGAAACGGCAAATTCTTGCTCTGTAGAAAACCGGTGAACCGGCGTCGACGAGGTTCCGTAGTATGAGTTGTGAAGACGAGCAAATCCCCGCGTCGCGTCCTGCATACTGCTTATGAGGCGGCCCGCGCCGCGCTGCCCGACCATCGGCACAAGTAC
>NZ_JBBCIR010000098.1:0-21123 GCF_037189885.1 Paludisphaera sp. | reverse complement strand
CCGCCGCCCGCCGCGCGGCGGCGATGGCGCTGGGGGCGCTGGGGCCGGACGCCAGGCCGGCGACCCCGGCGCTGGCCGAGGCGCTGCAAGATCGCGAGGAGGAGGTGCGCGAGGCGGCGGCCGGGGCCGTCGCGGCGATCGGGCCGCTGCGCGAGGGGGCCGCCGACTCGCTGGCCGAGGGCCTGGCCAGCCCCGACACCGAGGTCCGCGCCCAGACCGCCCAGGCGATCGGCGTGATCGGCGAGGCGGCCGAGGAGGCCGCCCCGGCCCTCGTCGAGGCGCTCGACGACGAGAGCGACCGGGTCCGCGCCGAGGCCGTGGAGGCCCTCGGCAAGATCGGCGAGCGGGCGGCCCAGGTGGCCGTCCCCGGCCTGGTGCGGGCGCTCGGCGACGAGGACGCGGCCGTCGTCGCGCTCGCCGCGGAGTCGCTGGGCCGCATGGGCCACGGCGCGGCGGGCGCGGTCGCCTCCCTGATCGCCACCCTCTCCCACCTCAACGCCCGCGCCCGCCTCCACGCCGCGGAGGCCCTCGGCGCGATCGGCTCCCCGGAAGTGGAGGCGCTTGAGTCCCTGGAACGGGCCACGCTCGACGAGGACGGCGGCGTCCGGGCGGCGGCCGTCGCCGCGCTCGGGCGTCTCGGCGACCCGGCGCGGAACCGGCCCGTCCTCGCCCGGGCGCTCGCCGACGAGGATCCCCTCCCCCGGGCGGCGGCCGTCGCCGCCGCGGGGCGCCTGGAGGACGCGGACCCGTCCACGGTCGAGGCCATGCTCCCCCTCCTGGACGACGCCAACGATCGGGTCAAGGTCGAGGCCGCGCGCGTCCTCTCCCTGCTGGCCGGCGAGGACGATCGCGTGATCGACGGGCTGCGCCGGCAATTGCTGGAGGACGACAGCCTGGAGGTGCAGGCCGCCGCGGCGCTGGCGCTGGGGAAGATCGGCCCCGACGCGGCCACGGCCGGCGAGGCCCTCGGCCAGGCGGCGCGGACCGGGTCGGCGGAGGTGCGCGAGCAGGCCATGCGGGCCCTGGCCATGATCCGCCCCCCGGAGGCCGCCGCCGCCTTCGCGGCCGGGCTCCGCGACGCCTCCGAGGACGTCCGCGTGCTCGCCTCCGCCGGCCTCCTCAACGCCGAGGCCGTCCCCGACGAGGTCGTCCCCGCGCTCATCGAGGCGCTCGCCGACCCGGAGGTCCGCGTCCGCTCCAACGCCGCGGGCACCCTGGCGCGCCGGGAATCGACCCCGGCGGAGGCGGTCCACTCGCTCATCGACTGCCTCTCCACCCCCAACGACGCCCTGCGGCTCAACGCGGCCCGCGCCCTCGAGCACGCGCCGGCCGACGTGGTCGACGAGGTGATGGAGCAGCTCACGGCCGATCCCAACGCCCGCGTCCGCCTGGAAGCCGCCCGCTCCCTGCTCCGCCGCGAGGCCGCCGACCCCGCCGCGGGGGCGGTCCTGCTGGACGCCATGGCCGACCCCTCGCCCCGCGTGCGCGAGGCGGCCCTGGAGATCTTCGAGTCGCTGGGCGAGGGTGGGGGCGCGGTCGTCGAGGCCGTCCGCCAGGCCGCCTCCGAACCCGCCGCGCCCGGGGAGGAGCCGACGCCCCCCGATCTCGACCCCGAGCCCGGCACCCGGCCCGCGTGAGGCGTCGGGCCCACATGGGGGGACGAGGCCGGCCGCTCCTCGCTACAATGCTCCGATCGGCCGCGAACCCGCGGCCATGGCGAGGCGCGGGGGCATGGACATGCGACTTCGGCGTATGGCGGCGGTCGGTTGGACGTCCTTGATCCTGGTGGCCTGCTGGATGCCGCGGAAGGCGGTCCACGCGGCCGGCGAGGGGACGGGGCTCCTGGGCATCCCCCACTTCGACAAGGTCGTCCACCTGGGCGTCTTCGCCGTCTTCGTGCTGCTTTGGCTCGCGGCCTCGCGCCGGCCCCGGTACGCGGCCGTGACGGTCGCCGGGCTGGCGCTCGCCGTGATCACCGAGCTGGGCCAGCTCGTCCCCCTGGTGAACCGCCAGGCCGCCGTCGACGACGGCGCCGTCGACCTGCTCGGCGTCCTGGCGGGCGTCATCCTGTTCCGGTACGCCGCCCCCTGGGCCGCCCGGAAATGGGACGCCGCCCCGAGCCCGATCGCGACCGGGTCCGAGGCGGCGTGAGGTTCATCGGCGACGACCGCGAGGCGCGGGCGTCAGTCCGAGATGATCGCCGTCGCGGGGGCGGCGACCGCGCCGGCGACGGCCGGGGGCGCGTCGACGGCCGCGTCGGGCAGGACGTTGGCCGAGGCCGCCGCCTCGCGGCAGGCCCGCGAGATCGACTCCGGGGCGATCCCGATCACCAGCGTGAGCACGGCGCACGCGCCGGTCGCCAGGGCGACGGGCCAGCCGCCGGTCGCGGTCAGAGGCTCCTCGGACTTCCCGAAGTACATCAGGACGATGATCCGCAGGTAGTAGAACGCGCCGATGGCCGCGTTCAGCATGCCGACGACCGCCAGGAGCCGAAGCGAGGTCGCCTCGGGGCCCTCCACCGCCGAGAAGGCCGACGCGAAGATCTGGAATTTGCCCATGAACCCCGACAGCGGCGGGAAGCCCAGCAGGGCCAGCAGGCAGATCGTCAGCCCCAGCGCGGGGATACGGTTCGTCCAGCCGACGCCCGAGAGATCCTCGATCGTCGCGGCCGGCTTGCCGTCGGCCTTCCTCAGCGCCAGGATCAGCCCGAACGTCCCCAGCGTCATGAACGCGTAGGCCGCCAGATAGTACAGCGCGGCCTCGATGCCGTGGTAGAAGGCGTTCCCCCTCGCGCCGCCGCTCGCGAACGCCGCGGTGATCGCCACCATCATGTAGCCCGCGTGGGCGATCGAGGAATACGCCAGCAGCCGCTTGAGGTCGCGCTGGAGCAGCCCCATCACGTTCCCCAGGGTCATGGTCGCCGCGGCGACGATCCAGCAGAGCAGGACGACCTTGTTGATAAGCGGGTCGCCCAGCTCGCGAGAGGCGAGCACGGCCGTGAGGGCGCGGATGATCGCCAGCACGCCCACCACCTTCGGGATCCACGCCAGCATCGCGGCGACGGGCAGCGGCGACGCCTGGTAGACGTCCGGCGCGTAGAAGTGCAGCGGCACCGCCGCGAGTCGGAAGCAGAGGCCCGCCAGGATGAAGACCACCGCCAGCACGCCCAGCGACAGGCTCGGGAAGTAGGGGATCGACGACGACGCCAACGCCCCCAGCGCCTTCAGGTTCGTCGTGCCGGCCAGGCCGTAGAGGAACGTCAGACCGTAGAGCAGCAGGGCCGAGGAGAAGATGCTGAGGAAGAAGTACTTCGTGGCCGCCTCCTGCGTGGCGGCGGTCCGCCGCGAGAGGTAGAGCCACAGGTAGGTCGGGATGCTCACCAGCTCCAGGCCGACGAACAGCACGATCAGGTCGTTGGCAGACGCCGTGATCATCGTCCCGGCCTGGATCATCAGGAACGAGCCGAAGAATTCCGCGGCGCGTCCCTCGGGCGGCTCGCGATGGGCGATGCCCAGCACGATGAAGCCCGACAGCAGCACGAACAGCCGGACGTAGAACGACATCGCGTCGTTGACCACGACGGCGGCGTAGGCGTCGGGGACGACGTCGCGCGTCGCGATCAGGGCCAGGATCCCGCCGGCGAGCGCCGCGGCGGCGATCGCGCACCAACGCTGCCGCGCGACCCTGACGAACGGCGAGGCCGTGATCATGACGATCGCGGCCGCCAGGAGCAGGATCTCGGGCGAGAGGACGTAAAGCGTCTTCTGGACCGTCTGGTAGGCGTACTCGGGGGTCATCACCGGCGTTCCGTGTAAGCGAATGGTTCGGGCGTGGGATCGGCTGGCTTCAGCGAGCTTCGCGCGACAGCATCGAGACGGCGGCGTCGGCGGGGATCGAGTCCGACTTGGCGAGGACCCTGGCGGCCCCCTCGCGCTGACGCTCGACGACCCGCGTCAACTCGGTCGCCGCCGGTCGGATCCGGGCGAAGAACGGCTCGGGGACGACGCCGATGAACAGGATCAGCGCGGCCAACGGCCCCAGGGCCGCGACCTCGTGCCAGCCGATCGGCGGGACGTCCGAATGGCCGTGGTCGCCGTGATCGTGGCCGTGCGGCTCGACCAGCGGGCCGAAGACGACCCGCTTGAGCAGCAGCAGCAGGTAGAAGGCGCCCAGGATCATCCCGAGGGTGGCCGCCGCGCAGGTCCAGGGGCTGACCGCGAACGTGGCGGTGAGGATCGGGAATTCGCCCACGAACCCGTTGAGGCCCGGAAGGGCCGCCGAGCCCAGCGAGGCGAAGATGAAGAAGAACGCCAGGAGCGGGAACTTGTGCCACGTCCCGCCGATCTGGCTCATCTCGCGGGTGTGGTAGCGGTCGTACAGGATGCCGACGCAGGCGAACAGCGCCCCGGTCGTCAGCCCGTGGTTGACCATCTGGATGACCGACCCGTTCAGCCCGGTGTCGTTCATCGCCGCCATGCCCAGGACGATGAAGCCCATGTGGCTGACCGAGCTGTACGCGACCAGCCGCTTCATGTCCGACTGAGCCAGCGCGGTGAGGGCCCCGTAGATGATCCCCGCGACGCAGAGCGCCGCCAGGAACGGGTAGAGGGCCTGGGTGGCCAGCGGGGTCATCGCCATGTTGAACCGGATCAGGCCGTAGGAGCCCAGCTTCAGCAGCACGCCGGCCAGGACGATCGACCCGGCCGTCGGCGCCTCGACGTGCGCCAGCGGCAGCCAGGTGTGGAACGGGAAGAGGGGCACCTTGATCGCGAACCCGGCGAACAGCAGCAGGAAGATGAGGACCTGGGGGCTCGTCCACGAGTCGGTCCGGTACCACTCATCCCACGGGAGGGCCGAGAGGCCCCGGGTCAGTTCGGGGATCGAGAAGGTCAGGACGTGGCCGGGCGAATACTGCATGTGGACGACCACCAGGGCGATCACGCCCAGGAGCGTCAGCAGGCCGCCGGCCATCGTGTACAGGAAGAAGTAGATCGACGCCCGCTTGCGCTCCGGCCCGCCCCACAGGCCGATGATGAAGAACAGCGGGATCAGCGTGAACTCGAAGAAGATGTAGAACAGCACCACGTCGAGCGCCGCGAAGAGCCCGAGCAGGCCGAACTCCAGCGTCAGCATGAAGGCGTAGTACGTCGGGGCCCGCTCCGTGATCGACTCCCACGACGCCAGGACGCAGGTGACCCCCAGCAGGCCGGTCAGCGCGAACAGCCAGATGGAGATGCCGTCCAGCCCCAGGGCGAAGCGGACGTCCGGCCGGCCCAGCCACGACCAGCCGTAGGGGCCGTCGGCCGCGCCGGCGGCGAACTGGGGGGTGGTCACGGCCGGGTCGAAGCCCGCGAGCAGCGCCAGGCAGAGCCCGAGGGTGACGAGGCTCGTCCCCAGGGCGATCTTCCGCGCCGCCCCCTTGTCGAGGCCCGGCAGCAGGACCAGCGCCAGCGCGCCGATCAGGGGCAGGAACACGGTCAACGCCAGCAATATCGCCATCGAAACCTTCCTCGGGAGCCTTGTCGCCGCTCGGCCGTCGCCCTCGCGCGCGGGTTGAACTCAGGTGAAGAGCAGCAGCCAGAGCAGCACCGCGACGCTCAGCGCCGAGGCCGCGGCGTAGAACTGGATCAGGCCGTTGTGATACTTCGCCAGGACCTCGCGGCCGGCGGCCCAGGGGGCGCCCGCCACCCCACGCACCAGCCCGTCCACGACCTTGACGTCGAACACGCGCGAGGCCGCGGCCAGCCCCAGCACCAGCTTCATGACCGTCGCCTGGTAGAGCTCGTCGACGTAGAACTTGCCCATCGACGCCCGGTACAGCGGCTTGAGGGACCGCGCCAGCCGCCCCGGGGCCTCGCTCGGCACGGCGTACATCGCGTAAGCCAGGCCGATGCCCCCCAGCGCCGCGATCGTGCTGACGATCGCCGAGAACCAGCTGAACTCGGGGTGCCCCTCGGGGAGCGACTCGAAGCCGAGAGTATGCTCCAGGTGCCCCGCGAGCAGGTGGGTCGGCCCGAAGAGGACGCCGACCCCCACGGCGCAGACGGCGAGAATCATCAGCGGGTACGTCATGATCGGCCCGGACTCCACGCCGACCTCGTGATGGCCGTGCGCGGCGTCGCCGGTCACCACGTGGTCGTGGCCGTGATGATGATCGTGGGCGTGGTCGAGGGCCGGCGGGGCCTCGGGATCGTCGGGGCTGGGGAGCTTCTCCGGGCCCCAGAACGTCATGAAGAAGGCGCGGAAGGTGTAGAACGCGGTCAGGAACGCCGTGAACATCGCCAGCCAGTAGATCAGGCCGTAGGCCCAGCCCGCCGCGAAGTGGATCTCCTCGGCGGCGTGCGGGGCCGACTCCAGGGCCAGCAGGATCTCGTCCTTGCTCCAGAACCCGGCCATCGGGAAGACGCCCGCCAGGGCCAGCGCCCCGACGGCGAACGTCATGTAGGTGTACGGCAGCCGCCGACGCAGGCCGCCGAACCGCCTCATGTCGATCACGTCGCCCATCGCGTGCATGACCGAGCCGGACGCCAGGAACAGCAGGGCCTTGAAGAAGGCGTGGGTGAACAGGTGGAAGATCGCCGCGACGACCGCCAGCCGGGCCACCGACCCGACCCCCGCCCCCAGCCCCATGAACATGAAGCCGAGCTGGCTGACGGTCGAGTAGGCCATGACCCGCTTCAGGTCGGTCTGGGTCAGGGCGATCAGGGCCGCCAGCAGGGCCGTCGCGCAGCCGATCGAGGCGATCAGGAGCTGGACGTCGGGGGAGAGCGCGATCAGCGGCATCGACCGGGCGATCAGGTAGACGCCCGCGGTGACCATCGTCGCGGCGTGGATCAGGGCCGAGACGGGCGTCGGGCCTTCCATCGCGTCCGGCAGCCAGACGTAGAGCGGCAGCTGGGCGCTCTTGGCGGTCGCCGCCCAGAAGAGCAGCAGCGGGATGCCCCACTTGGCCGCCTCGGGGAGGCCGTGGAGCGTCGACTCGGCCAGCACGTTCTGGTAGCTCAGGTCATGGTTCGGGACGACCGCCCACAGCCAGAAGATCGCCAGCGCGAAGCCGACGTCGCCGACGCGGTTGATCATGAACGCCTTCATCGCCGCGGCCGAGGCCGCCGGCCGCGCGTACCAGAAGCCGATCAGCAGGTAGCTGCAGACGCCCACGCCCTCCCAGAAGACGTAGGTGAGGATGTAGTTGTTGGACAGCACCAGTCCGGTCATCGCGAAGACGAACAGGCCGATGAACGCGAAGAATCGCGGGTACGACGGGTCGCCGTGCATGTACCCCGACGCGAAGACGATCACCAGCGTCGAGACGAACGTGACCATCGACAGCATCAGCGTCGTCAGCCCGTCGACGCGGAACTCCACCGGGACGACGAACGACCCCGCCTGGATCCACCTCGAGACCAGGACCGACCGCTCGGCGTCGGCCGAGGCGTAGGCCCCCAGCGAGAGCAGGAAGGCCAGGCCGACGCCGACGGCCACCGGGATGAACGGGTCGAGCTTGATCCGGCGCGCGAGGAAGCCCGCGGTCAGCCCCCCCAGCAGCGGGAGCAACGGGATCAGCCAGATGTTCGATACGAAGAAACCCACGTCGCCGCTCCTCTTTGGTCTCGCTCTGCTCTCGATCCGCTCCGCCCCGCCGGTCAAGCCGCCGCGCGATCGCGGCGCGTCCTCAGCGACGGCGCTCGGTCCAGGGCCGGATCGGGTGTGCCGGCTCGACGCCGGCGGGGGTCAGGGTCGGGTAGGTCTCGGTCCCGTCGGCATCGGTCGCGAGCACGGCTCCCCGCGCCTCGGCGGCCACGTCGACCGGCTCGATCCCGGGCTCGCGCACGTCCTGCCAGACCGTCACGTCGAGCGACGACCGGCGGTTGTACAGCACCACGATCAGGGCCAGCGCGATCGACGCCTCGCACGCGGCGATGGTCAGGATCACGATCGTGAAGATCTGGCCCGACCAGTTGCCGTGGAACCGGCCGAACGCCACCAGCGACAGCGCCACCCCCTGGAGCATCATCTCCGCGGAGAGGAACATCACGATGAGGTTCCGTCGCGCGATGAACCCCAGCATCCCCAGCGCGAAGAGCGCCGCGCCCACCAGGAGGTAGTTGGTCAGCAGCTCGATCGAGAACGGGTCGGTCATGGCTTCGTCCGTCGGTTTCCGTGGGCGGTGTGCGGGGTCAGGCGGCCTTGCCGGCGCCGCCGATCGGCTTGGGGTCGGCGATGAGCACGGCGGCGATCAGGGCGACGAACAGGATCGAGCCGGCCAGCTCGACGGTCAGCAGGTGGTCGGTGTAGAGCGCCTCGCCCAGCCCGGCCACGTTGGGCTTGGGCCGCGCCGGGTCCCCCTCGATGAACAGCGACGAGGAAGGCCGCAGGGACCGCTCCAGCGCCACGCGGGGGGCGGCGTCCGCCGCCTTGGGGAAGAAGTCGGCGCCCAGCACGCGGCCGGGGCGGAGGCGATCCTCGGCGGCGGCGGTGGCCGCGACGTCCTCGCGGCGGGAGCCGGGCAGCCCGGCCAGGCAGTACGCCAGCGACCACAGCAGCAGGAACGAGGTGAAGACGGCCCGGCCGGGGGACCGCGAGGAGCGGTCGTAGGCGGCCTTGCCTTCCATCTGGGCCAGCATGATCACGAACAAGAACGTGACCACGATGGCGCCGGCGTAGACGATGGTGTTCCCCGCCGCGAGGAACTGCGCGCCCGCCAGCAGGAACAGGCCCGCCGTCGAGACCGCCACCCCGGCGAACCACAGGGCGCTGTAGACCGGGCTGCGGCTGGTGACCGTCATCACCCCGCAGCCGATCGCTCCGGCCGCGAACAGGTAGAAGAAGGACCCGGCGATCAGGTCGTCCAGCGGCGAGAGCGCCGGGAGGGTCATCAGGGCGAGGAACCCGATCAGGCCGAGGGAGGCGAACAGGCCCCCCGCGACGTAGGACGCGCGGGCCTTGTCCTCCCCGCGGCCCTGGGGCAGCAGGAGGTACGTGCCGATCGCGCCCAGCAGGACGCCGACGGTCGCGAGGATGGAGGAGGCTTCGGTCATAAGGCTTCGTCGCTTCGCTTGGGGTCGCGTGGTCGGGCTAGGTTCAGGAGACCGGCGATTCGAGGGCCAGGGTCGGGCCCGAGTCCGGCGGCGGCGGCTTGGTGAACGTCATCGGCTCGGCGTCGCGGGTGACGTCGAAGACCGACAGCAGCTTGGCCTTGTCGAAGATCATCTCCTCGCGCGACAGCCCCGTCAGGTCGTACAGCCCGGTCAGCTCGATCGCCTCGACCGGGCAGGCCTCCTCGCACATGCCGCAGTAGATGCACCGCAGCTCGTCGATGACGAAGCTCTCCGGGTACTTCTCGCGGTCGGGCCAGCTCTCCGGCGCCGTCGCCCCCACGATATCGATGCAGTGCGCCGGGCAGGCCGTGGCGCAGAGCATGCAGGCGACGCACTTGGGCCGGCCTTCCGAGTCCTTGTTCAGCCGGTGCACGCCGCGGTACACCGGGCTGGGGACGTGCTGGACCTCGGGGTACTCGACCGTGACGGCCTTGTCGCCGAACGCCACGCCGAGGATGTGCTTCAGCGTGACGGCCATGCCCGCGGCGATCTGCGGCAGGTAGAGCCGGTCCCCCAGCGTCATGGTCGGGGGCTCGATCTTCTTGAGCTTGGGGTCGTCGACTCGCACGTTCAGCTCCAGTACGTCCGGACCAGTTGCACCACGGCCGCCGTCGCCACGAGGTTGATCAACGCCAGGGGGATCATCGACTTCCAGGCCAGGTCCATGAGCTGGTCGTAGCGGAACCGCGGCAGCGTCCAGCGGACCCACATGATGACGAGGATGGCCAGCCCCACCTTCCCGGCGAAGACCGCGACCTTCAGGATCGTCCAGAAGAGCCCCGTCTGGTCCGAGGTCAGAACGAAGGGGAGGTTCCAGCCGCCGAAGAACAGGGCGACGGTGACGAAGCAGACCGTGATGATGTGCAGATATTCCCCGAGGAAGAACATGCCGAACTTCATCGCGGAGTATTCGGTGTGGAAGCCGCCGACCAGCTCCTGCTCGGACTCCGGCAGGTCGAAGGGCAGCCGGTTCGTCTCGGCGAAGGCGCTCGTGAAGAACAGGACGAACGCCAGCGGCTGGTACAGGACGCCCCAGCCGTGGGAGTCCTGCCAGAGGACGATCCGGTTCAGGTCGAGCGACCCGGCGACCAGCACCATGCCCAGGATCGACAGCCCCAGCGGGATCTCGTAGCTGATCATCTGGGCGCTGGCGCGGAGGCCGCCCAGGAACGCGTACTTGTTGTTCGACGCCCAGCCGGCCAGGATCACCCCGTACACCGCCAGGCTGCCGACCGCCATGATATAGAGGATGCCGATGTCGACGTTGGGGGCGATCTGGAAGTTGATGATCTCGTCGGGCCCGACCGGCCCGAACGGCACGACGGCGAAGCCGATCATGGCCGTGGCGATGGCGATCCACGGGGCCAGGAGGTAGACCGGCTTGGTGACGTACTTGGGGATCACGTCTTCCTTCAGCAGCATCTTGGCACCGTCGGCCAGCGGCTGGAGGAGCGCGAAGGGGACGCCGACCTCGCGGCCGCAGCGATTGGGACCGATTCGGTCCTGCGCGTAGGCCGCGATCTTGCGCTCGACGAGGATGAGGTACGCGACCGTCCCCTGCGTCACCCCGACCACGATCAGGATCTTGATGAGAATCCCGATCAACACCCAAATCGTCATCGTGCCGTCCTCGCCGCCTCGTCCCGTTTCAATCCACGCCCGCCCGGCCGCGCCGACCTCATCGCGACTTGGCCGCCCCCATGGGGACGAACCAGGCGTCGAGGAACCGCGGCGGCTCGGGGCCCCCCCGGGGCTCGCCGCCGAGATCGACGCCGAGGTCGGGGACCACGCCCCCCTTCGCCGCGGCGAACGCCGGGGCGGCGACGGCCAGCTCGGCCAGCACCGCGCCCGACACGGCCGGGCCCGGGCGATCGAGGAGGACCGCGAAGATGTCCAGCCCCGGCAGCGACCCGTCGCGCGGCGGCAGCGAGGCCGCCGCGTACTGGAGCCGGCCGTCGGCGTTCACGTAGCAGCCCGCCTTCTCGGCGTGGGTCCCGGCCGCCAGCACGACGTCGGCCTTGTGGGCCAGCGCCGAGACGCGGGAGTCCTGCACGACGACGAACCCGACCTTCTCGCGAATCCTGGCGGCGGTCGCCTCGTCGATCCAGTCGCCGGTGTAGCCTCCGGCGACGTAGAGCGCCCCGACCTCGCCGGCCTCGACGCTCCCCAGCAGCTCGTCGTACTCCACCACCGAGCCCTGGACGTGCTCCAGGACGGCGCGGACGCCGCGGGCGTTGGGGGCCTTCTCGGCGTGGATCGTGAACGGCCTGGGGACGAGGAACGAGGTGTCGCCGGCGCGGCCCTCGGACTTGTCGGGGCTGAAGGTGCGGTCCTCGCCGACGGTCGGCACGGGGCCGATGGCCAGCACCGCGGCGGCGGTCACTTCCTTGAGGTAGCGGGCCATGAGGTACGCCTCCTCGACCGTCAGGAACGGCGAGAGGACCCCCGCGACCAGCTTGCCGTCGACCACGGCGTCCTTCAGGCCCCGGTCCACCTTGCGGAGCGCCGCGTCGATCGCCGTCGGGGCGTGCTCGCCGTCCTTGCCCAGGACGAACATGCCGGGGATGGCGTCGTCCGGGGCCGAGTCGGCCTTGTAGCCGTAGCGGCCCTCGTCGCAGATCCAGTGATCGTTGACGTGCGGGTTGTTGCGGGGCTTGACGCGCCAGATCCGCCCCTTGTTCTCCTCGACGCTGATGTTGCAGCCGGTCGAGCAGACGGTGCAGACCGAGTCGTGGCCGCTGAGGAACCAGACGCGCTGCTTGTGGAGGAAGTCCTTGTCCAGCAGGGCGCCGACCGGGCAGAGGTCGACGACGTTGCCGGCCAGCGGGTTGTCGTCGAGCGTGACGCCCGGGAAGACGTCGATCTCGGCGTGGCTCCCCCGGCGCGTCACCTGGAGCTCGGACGTGCCGGTGATCTCGCGGGTGAAGCGGACGCACCGCGTGCACATGATGCAGCGGTCGGAGTTGAGCTGGATGAGGTCGGAGACGTCCTTGCGGGGGTTGGCGATCCGCTCCTCGACGAAGCGGTGGTTGGCCTGGCCGTGCTCGTAGCTGTAGTCCTGCAGCCCGCACTCGCCGGCCTGGTCGCAGACCGGGCAGTCGAGCGGGTGGTTGAGCAGGAGCAGCTCCATGATCATCCGCTGGTGCTCGCGGACCCGCTCGCTGTCGGTGACCAGCACCGTCCCGTCCTTGGCCGGCGTCTGGCAGCCGGGGACGAGCTTGGGGACCATCTTGACCTCGCCGGTCTTCGGGTCCTTCGACCCGACCTCGACCTCGCACATGCGGCAGTTGGCCACGACGGAGAGGGAGGGGTGCCAGCAGTAGTAGGGGATCTCGACCCCGACCCGCTTCGCCATCTGGATGGCGTTGAGCTTCTCCCCATCGGGGATCGGGTATTCCTCGCCGTTGATGATGATGGTGGCCATCGTTCGTTCCGGTCCAGGGGCTCGTGCGGGTACGGTCGCGGTCGGTCGCGGGAGACGCTCAGGCGGTGGGCCGCCCGGGGGAATGCAGGGCGCCGGCCGGGGGGGGCGGCGCGGGGATCGCGTTGCCGATGGCGACGAGGTCGACCTTGCGCCCCGCGGCCACGTCGACCTGCAGCGGGGTCGGCCCCGCGCCCGGGACCTGGTTCGACCTGATGTAGTCTTCCAGCTCGCCGCGGAACTTGGTCACGGCGTTCTTGATCGGCCAGGCGGCGCCGTCGGCCAGGCCGCAGATCGTGGTGCCGGGCATGATCCCCATGTTCTTCGCGAGGTCGTGCATGACGTCCAGGTCCTCGATCCGGCCCCCGCCGCGCTTGATGCGGCCGATGGTCCGGTCGAGCCAGTTCGTCCCCTCGCGGCAGGGGGTGCACTGGCCGCAGCTCTCGTGGGAGAAGAAGCGGGCCGTGTTGTGCAGGTAGTCGATGATCGGCGTGTGGTCGTCGATCACGGTCACCGCCGCGGTCCCCAGGCCGAGGCAGCCGACCTTGCCGGGGCCGTCGAAGTCGAGCGGGGTGTCCAGCTCGTCGGCCGAGAGGATGCCCATGCTGATGCCGCCCGGGACCGCGGCCTTGGCCTTGCGGCCCTTCCACACGCCGCCGCCGTGCACGTCGATCAGCTCGCGGGCGGAGACCCCCAGGGGCAGCTCCACGCAGACCTGCTTCTCGACGTGGCCGGAGACCGTGTAGAGCTTCGGCCCGTAGCTCTTGGGGGTGCCGATCGACTTGAACCACGACGCCCCGCGCTCCACGATGTGCGGGACGCAGCAGAGGGTCTCGATGTTGTTGACGACGGTCGGCTTGCGGAAGGCCCCCTCGATGGCCGGGAACGGGGGCTTGATGCGGGGCCATCCCCGCTTCCCCTCCAGGCTCTCGATCAGCCCGGTCTCCTCGCCGCAGATGTAGGCGCCCGCCCCGCGGTGGAGCCACACGTCCAGGTCGAACCCCGAGCCGTAGATATTCTTGCCGATGTGCCCGGCGGCGCGGGCCTCCTCGATCGCCCTCTCCATGATCTTGTACGCGTTGATGTACTCGAACCGGAGGTAGACGTAGGCGGTGGAGGCCCTCGTGGCGAAGCACGAGATGAGGATCCCCTCCAGGAACATGTGGGGATCCCGCTCCAGCAGGTAGCGGTTGTTGAACGTCGCCGGCTCGCTCTCGTCGCCGTTGACGCACATCAGCGTCTCGGTGCGATCCTTCGGCAGGAAGGTCCACTTCAGGCCGCAGGGGAAGCCCGCGCCGCCGCGGCCGCGCAGCTCCGACTCCTTGACGAGCCCGACGACCGCGTCGGGGTCCATCGTCGTCAGCGCCTTGCGCGCGGCCTGGTACCCCCCGCGCGACTCGTAGACCTTCAGCGAGCGGGCGTCGGGGACGTTCCAGTTCCGGGTCAGGACGGGTTCAAACGTGGCCACGGGCGTCGAATCTCCAATGAGGGCGTCTGGGGGCGGGGCCGGGGGCGCCCGGCGCGTCGGTCAGACGTGCGGGGCCTCGTCCTTCCGGCCGCGCTTCAGCTCGTCGAGCATGGCGTCGACCCCCGCCTCGTCGAGCGGGCCGTAGACCCGGCCGTCGTCGGCCAGGGCGGCCGGGGCGTGGTCGCAGATCCCCAGGCACTCGGCGAACTCCACCGTCAGCTTGCCGTCCGGGGTCGTCTCCCCCCGCTCGACCCCCAGCCGCCGGCAGGCGTGCCCGAGCAGCTCGTCCCCGCCGCGGAGCATGCAGGAGATCGACCGGCAGACCCAGACCCGGACGTCGCCGAGGGGGGCCTGCGGGAAGAACCCGTAGAAGCTCATGGTGTCGTGGACGTCGGCCGGCGCGATCTCCAGGATCTCGGCGATCTCGGCCATCGCCTGCAGGGGGACGCAGCGGTAGTGCTCGTGCACCATGTGCAGGGCCGGGAGGGTGACGGCCCGCTTGCTCGGATACCGGGGGAAGAGGGCGCGGATCGCCTCCTTCATCGGCTCCGTCAGGATCGCGATCTTCCGCGGCGGTTGTTGGGCGGGGGCTTCGGCGGCCATCGGGCGTGGTCCTTCCAGCGATCGCTCAGCGGTCGAGCTCGGCGGCGATGATGTTCAGGCTGCCGAGCACGGCGACGATGTCGGCGAGCATGTGGTCCTTGATGATGTGGGGGAAGACCGCGAAGTGGATGAACGAGGGGGGCCGGGTGCGCGACCGCCAGGCGAACTCGGTCCCGTCGGCCACCAGGTAGTACCCCAGCTCGCCGTTGGGGCCCTCGACCGCCGCGTACACCTCGTCCTTCGGCGTCTCGAACCCGCGGTTGGGCATCACCAGCTCGAAGTGCTGGATCAGCCCCTCCATGCTGTTGTAGGTCGTGGCCTTGTCCGGCAGGTTCAGCTTCTCGGCGATCGGCAGGTTGACCGGGCCGGAGGGGAGCTTGGCCATGGCCTGCTCGATGATGGAGACGCTGTTGCGCATCTCCTCCATCCGCACCATGTACCGGGCCCAGCAGTCCCCCTCCTCGCAGTACGGGACCTCGAAGTCGAAGTCCGGGTACGCCAGGTAGGGGGCGTCCTTCCGCAGGTCGACGTGCACGCCGCTGGCGCGGGCGATCGGCCCGGTGCAGGACATGGCGATCGCGTCGGCCTTGCTCAGCGTGCCGACGCCCCGCATCCGGTCCAGGAAGATCCGGTTGCGGAACAGCAGCTTGGTGATGTCCGCGTAGACCTTCGGGAAGCTCGCCGTGACCTTCCGGATCCGGTCCAGGACGCGGTCGTTGAAGTCGTACAGCACGCCGCCGACCCGGGTGTAGCCCGGGTGGAAGCGATAGCCGGACATCTCCTCGTAGATGTCGTAGATCAGCTCGCGGAGGTTGAACGAGTACAGGAACGCCGTGAACGCCCCCAGGTCGAGCGCCGCCGCCCCGGTGCAGAGCAGGTGGTCGCTGATCCGGGCCAGCTCGCCGATGATGACGCGGATGTACTGGCAGCGCGGGGTCAGCTCCACGCCGAGCAGCTTCTCGACCGCGTGGTGCCAGGCCACCTCGTTCATCGGCGGGCTGATGTAGTTCTTCCGGTCGGCGATCGTGACGTACTGGTTGTAGTTCAGGTGCTCGCCGAGCTTCTCGAAGCCCGAGTGCAGGTACCCGATGTGGGGCGTGGCCTTGACGATCCGCTCGCCGTCCAGCTCCAGGACCAGGCGCAGGGTGGTGTGCGTGGCCGGGTGCTGGGGGCCGAAGTTGAGTGTCCAGGTGGCCTGCTTGGCCTCGGTTTCCAGGTCGATCTCGTCGAGCGGGGGGGCCGGCATGACGTCTCTCGGGCCTCGCGTTAGCGTTTGGGAGAACGGTCGTCGCGTCGTCGTCGCGTCCGCCGGGGGCGTCACGACTCCTCGCGCGTCAGCCGGGGGAAGTTGTGCCGCTCGCCGCGGCCCCGCAGGGGGTAGTCCTTGCGGAGCGGGAACGCCACGAATTCGTCCGGCATCAGGATCCGACGCGGGTCGGGGTGTCCCTCGAACCGGACCCCGAACATGTCGAACACCTCGCGCTCCATCCAGTCGCAGCCCGGCCAGAGGCCGAAGACGGTGGGGAGCGTCGGGTCGGGGTCGTCCACCCCGGCCTTGACCACCACGAACCCGTTCGTGTCCAGGTCCCGCAGGACGTAGTGGACCTCGAACCTGGGCCCCTCGTAGCCGGGATAACCTAGGTAGTCGGCCCCGCCCAGCTCCGCGAGGAACGCGCAGCCCGCCCTGGCCTTCAGGGCGGTCAGCACCTCGATCAGTCTATCGGGGGCGACGCGGATCCGGATGTTGTCGCGGAACCGCTCGACGCGGAAGGCTCCCTCGCCGACGGCGGCGACGAGCTTGGCGAGGATCGCCTCGCTGGCGGCCGTCGGGGCGCCCTCGATCCGCGGGCTGGGGACGGCGGTGGCGGCGGTGCTCATCGGGTCTCCTCGACTCCGAGCTGGGACGGCCCGCCCGGGATGCGATAGCCGAAGCGGTCCTCGTCGCCGCGCTCCTCGGCGATGCCGGTCCCCGCGGGGGCGTCGCGCCGGGCCAGGACGTACTTCTCGCGGGCCCGCAGCTCGGGGAGGCCCTCGTTGCCGAACGTGGTCCCGCCCCGCTGGACCTTGGCCTGGATGTCCATCAGGGCCCGGATGATCTGCTCGGGCCGCGGCGGGCAGCCGGGGATGTAGGCGTCGATCGGGATGAAGCGGTCGACCCCCTGCACCACCGCGTAGGTGTCGAAGATCCCGCCGGTGCTGGCGCACGCGCCCATGCTGATGCACCACTTCGGCTCCGGCATCTGGAGCCAGATGCGCTGGAGGACCGGCATCATCTTCATCGCCACCCGCCCGGCGACGATCATCAGGTCGCACTGGCGGGGGCTGAACCGCATGACCTCGGCGCCGAAGCGGGCCAGGTCGAACCGGCTGGCCCCGACGGCCATCAGCTCGATCCCGCAGCAGGCGGTGGCGAACGGCATCGGCCAGAGGCTGTGCTTGCGGCACCAGCTCACGACCGAGTCCATCGTCGTCAGGAAGACGTTCTCGGGGATCTCTTCCTGGTCGGCCGGCGTCACGATCAGCTCGGAGCCGGCCCTGTTCGGGTTCACCGCCATTCGAAGACCCCCTTCTTCCAGGCGTACGCGAAGGCCGCCGCCAGGATCGTCACGAAGACCAGGATCTCCCAGAAGACCATCATCCGGAAGAGCGGCGCGATCCCCGCGATCGGCGCCCCGGCCGCCCCCGTCGCCGCGGCGACCGCCGGGTCGGCGGCCCACTGGCTCACGGCCCAGGGGTACAGGTAGAGCAGCTCGACGTCGAACAGGAGGAACGCGATCGCGACCAGGTAGAACCGGACGTCGAACCGCTGCCGCGCGTCGCCGATCGGGTCCATCCCCGACTCGTACGGCATCTGCTTGACCTTCGTCACCTTCCGGGGGCCGAGCAGGGCGCTGAGCCCCAGCATGCTCGCCCCGGTGAAGACGGCGATGGCCAGGAACAGGAAGATCGGCGTGAATTCGGTGCTCATCGTCTCTGGACGGCCCCCCGCGCGATGGACCGGGCCCGGGGCTTGTGAAGGCTTTCACGAAGTCCCGCCCGAAAAAAGACGCGGCCGATCGGAGACCCCGGCGGCCCTCGATTTCGAGGGCGTCGCCGATTTCGCGGATGTCGGATCGGACGGAGTGGTCAAGGCGTCCGATGATTCCGGCGGCCGCGGTCCCCATGCAACGCGTCTCAAGTTCGCACCCATTGTAAGGTCCGATTCCCCCCCGTCAACGGACTACCGATTTCGTCGCCCCCCGATTGGCCGCGGGCGGGCCCGCCGCGCGCCGGGGGGACGCGGGACGAGGACGCCCCCGGCGGTCGCGAGGGGGGCGTCCGCCGGGGGCGTCTTGGAGTCGGGATGGCCGGGAGGGCGCCGCGTCAGGAGGCGGCGACGGCGGTCTCGTAGGCTCGGCGGCGGGCCTCGGCGCCGGCGTCGAGGGGGGCGCACTCGATCTGGTAGAGTTCGCGGCCGGTCTCGGTCGGGTATTCGCCGGTGATGCAGGCGCGGCAGAGCCTGTCGGGGGCGAGGCCGACGGAGCGGGCGATGGAGTCGACCGGGAGGTAGCGCAGGCTGTCGGCGCCCAGCTCGCGGGCCATGCGCTCCTGGGCCTCCTCGGAGATCTCCAGGCGGCCGTCGCGTTCCTCGGTGAAGCGGGTGGCGAACAGCTCGTCGCGGGTGGACATGTCGATGCCGTAGTAGCAGGGGGCGACGATCGGCGGGCAGGCGACGCGGAGGTGGATCTCCCGCGCCCGGCCGCGGTCGCGGATCTCCCTCACCAGGGCCCGCATGGTGGTGGAGCGGACGATGCTGTCCTCGACCAGGAGGACGCGCTTGCCGGCCAGGACCTCCGGCAGCGGGGTGTACTTGAGGCGGGCCTTGGCGGCGCGGTCGGCGGTCCCCTCGATGAAGGTGCGGCCGACGTAGCGGTTGCGCATCAGGCCCTCGACGGAGGGGACGCCCAGCGAGTAGGCCATGGCGTCGGCGGCGGCCTTGGCGGTGTCGGGGACGGGGACGACGATGGTCCCCTCGTCCAGCGGCACGGTCTCCAGCCGGGCCAGCTCCTTGCCCAGCCCGGCGCGGCCGAGGTAGACGGAGCGGTCGTCCAGCGTGCTGGCGACGTTGGCGAAGTAGATCCACTCGAAGAAGCAGTGGGCCTGCCGCGGCGAGGGGGCGTAGCGCTCGATCCGGACGCCGTCGGCGCCGGCGATGGCGATCGTCCCGGGCTCCAGCGATCGGATCTTGCGGAAGCCGAGGTTCGCCAGCGGGACGCTCTCGCTGGCCGCGGCGAACAGGGGGCCGCTCTCGGCGATGCAGAGCGGGCGGAACCCCATCGGGTCGCGGGCGACGACCAGCTCGCCGTGGGCGGTGATCAGCACGATGTTGTACGCCCCGTCGAACCACTCCGAGAGCCGGCGGAAGACCCCGACCCAGTCCGGGTCGACGTCCTCGTTCTGCAGCTCGTAGGCCAGGGCGTGCATGATGATCTCGGTGTCGGTGTCCCGCTTCAGGTGGTAGTCGCCCTTGGAGAGCAGCTCCTCCTTGAGTTGCTTGTAGTTGGAGAGCTGGCCGTTGAAGGCGAAGGCGAACCACTTGGCGCGGCGGCCGTGGTCGCGTTCGAACGGCTGGGCGTTGTAGCGGTCGTCGCCGCCGCAGGTGGCGTAGCGGACGTGGCCGATGGCGACCGGCCCGTCGCAGCCGGCGACGATCGACTCGAATTCCGACTTGTGGTTGAGCCGGAACGCCTCGGCGACGGTCCCCAGCTCCTTGTGGACCTTGATGAGGGCGCTTCGGTCGCCCCGGTAGCTGGCCATGCCCGCGGCGAGCTGGCCGCGGTTCTGCATGTCCAGCAGCATGCGGGGGACGAGGCGGGCCACGCTGTTGATATCGCCGGGGATCGGGGCCGTCGGCGAGACGGCCGCCCCGGGAGCATGAAACACCGCCGCAACGCCGCACTCGTGGTGGAGCTCGCCCATAAGGCAGGGGGTCCTGTGTCCGGGCCTCCTGGGAGAGGGCCGGCGACCTTGTTGGAGTGGAGTCGAGAGACGGAACTCGCAAAGAGCCCAGGTCGAGTATTCGACTAGGCCGTCGCCGCCCCTTGATTATAATAGGCCCCGCGGCCCTCGATCAACCATCATCAATACGAATCGCGGCGGCGGGGGGCCGGCCGCCGCGACGCGAGGGGGGACGGAATCCCCCGCGCGACGGGGGTCGGTCGAGCCGGCCGGGGGCCTTCACTTGAGCACGAAGACGGGCGCCGGGCGGAAGCCCCGGCCGTGGACCACGCGCATCGTCGCCGACCCCGCCGGCCCCCCGGCCACGGCCCGGGACCTGGTGCGCCACGAGGTCGTCCTCTCGGCGGACACCTGGGTCGTCAAGGTGGGCTCCAGCGTCCTGGCCGGGCGCGACGGCCGCCTCGACCTCGACCGGATCGACCACCTGGCGGCGCAGCTCTGCCAGGTGACGGACACCGGCCGGCGGGTGGCCCTGGTCAGCTCGGGCGCCGTGGCCGCGGGCGTCGGCCGCCTCGGGCTGAAGGGGAGGCCCGACAACCTCCGCCAGCTCCAGGCCGCGGCCGCGATCGGCCAGTCGCACCTCATGCGATGCTACGACGAGGGCATGCGCAGGCGAGGCCGCAACGCCGCCCAGCTCCTGCTGACGCACGAGGACTTCGACGGCCGCGCCCGCTACCTCAACATGCGGAACACGCTGAACGCCCTGTTCGAGTTCGGCGCCGTCCCGATCATCAACGAGAACGACACGATCAGCGTCGACGAGATCAAGTTCGGCGACAACGACCGCCTCGCGGCGATGGTCGCCAACCTGCTCCAGGCCCCGCTGCTGGTCATCCTCAGCGTGGTCGACGGCCTGTACCTGTCCGACCCGGCCCGCCCCGGCCCGGCCGAGGTCGTCTCGTGCGTCCCCAGGATCGACGACGAGGTGCTCTCCCTGGCCTGCGGCGGCGTCAAGAGCGCCATGGGGACCGGCGGGATGCAGAGCAAGCTGGCCTCGGCGCGGCTGGTGACGCAGGCGGGGGGCTCGGTGGTGATCGCCTCCGGGACCCGTCCCGACCCGCTCTCGCGGATCCTGGCCGGCGAGGAGGTCGGCACCCTCTTCCTGGCGCACGGCAACAACCACACGGCCCGCAAGCGCTGGATCGGCCTGACCGCCCGGCCCCGCGGCCGCCTGGTGGTCGACGCCGGCGCCCGCGAGGCCCTCGAGACCGGCCGCAACAGCCTGCTGGCCATCGGCGTCGTCGAGGTCGTCGGCGAGTTCGAGAAGGGGGACGTGGTCGCCGTCTGCGACGCCGAGGGGAAGGAGTTCGCCCGCGGCCTCTCGAACTACGGCGCCGACGACGCCCGCGCCGTCCAGGGCCGCCACACCCTGGAGGCCCGCGTCCTCCTCGGCTCGTCGCTCTACGACGAGATCGTCCACCGCGACAACCTCGTCCTCATCGCCTGACCCCTCCCCCCCGATCGACCGCGACGACCCGACCGGCCGCCGCGTCGACTCCCCCCCGGCGCTCATCGCGGGGCGGGCCCCCCGGCCC
>NZ_JBBCIR010000097.1:0-37640 GCF_037189885.1 Paludisphaera sp. | reverse complement strand
CCTCCAGGGGGACCGGCCCATCGAGTCGATCCGCCCCGGCGACCTCGTCCTCTCCCAGGACGTGACCACCGGCCGGCTCGCCTTCAAGGCCGTCGTCGAGGCCTTCCACAACCCGCCCAACTTGACCTACGACGTCGACCTGGGGGGCGAGGTCGTCCGCCCGACCGGCATCCACCGCTTCTGGAAGGCCGGCCGCGGCTGGGTCATGGCCCGCGACCTCGAGCCCGGCGACCGCCTGCGGACCGTCGGCGGCACGGCCGAGGTCCGCTCCGTCGCCAGGGGGGAGGAGAAGGTCCCGGTCTTCAACCTCCTGATCGCCGACGCCGACAGCTACCACGTCGGGGCGCTGGGCCTGCTGGCGCACGACAACGGCTTCGTGGAGCCGGTCGCCGCGCCGTTCGACGCCGTCCCCGACGCCGCCGCGCTGGTCGCCGCGAGCAACCCCTGAACGCCCGCGAGGGTCGACGCTCACCTCCCGGGGGCGTCGGCCTTCGCGTTGTACTCGCCCAGCTTCTCGGCCGGCGGCAGGTGATCTTGCAGGCGGAACTCGGGCCGGTCGTGCGAGTTGACGAACGCGGCCACGTCCAGGGCCTCTTGCTCGGTCAGGTCCGGGTCGTCCGGCGGCATGGCGACCTTGAGCCACGCGCCGAGCTTGTCGACCCGCGCCAGCCCGGCGCCCCGGTTGTACGAGCGGCCCCCCCAGACCGGCGGGGCCGCCTTCCCCCCCTGGCCGTTCGAGCGATGGCATTCGGCGCACTTCTCGGCGTAGATCGCCCTGCCCCGCTCGGCGTCGGCCTCGTCGGCCGGGATCGATAGTCCCGCGACCGCGCCGGGGCCGAGGGGCCGCTCGGGGTTCATGGCGATCGGCCGATCGGTCGAGAGCCAGGTGATGTACGCCGCGATGGCGACCGACGGCTCGCTCCCCAGCGGCGGCCGCACGCCGTCGCAGCTCCGCATGAAGCAGTTGAGGATCCGGTCCTCCAGCGTGATCACGCGCCCCTCGCGCGGGGAGTACGCGGGATAGGCCGTCGCCACCCCCAGGAACGTCCCCGCCTCGGGGTGCTTGCCGGCGTCCAGGTGGCAAGACGTGCAATTCAGGGCGTTGCCGACGTACGGCTTCGTCATCGGGTGCGTGGACGTCTCGCGCGTCAGCGTCTCGCCGAGCCGGATCGTCTCCCCCAACGGCCCCGGCGGCAGCGGCGGGTCTTCGCCCCCTTCATCGGCCCCGACCGCCCCCAGGACCCCGATCGCCAGCGCCGTCGCGATGATGCCCGTCGATCGCCTCAAGACTCCATCCTCCATGTCTCGTTTGGAATTCCGGTGTCGCGCTCCCGGTATTCTAGGCCCGGCGACAACCGGGCCCCCCGGCGGGCCGGCCGCGACGCGCTTGATCCACGCCCCCTCGCGCCGTCCAATGGGCGGGGCGCGGCGGTTCGAGACGGCATCCGAGGGGGGGGCGAATGATGACGCGATCGGCGACCTGGGCGGCTTTCGGGATATTGTTGACGGGGCTGGCTATCGCCTCGGCGTCGGAGCCGCTGCCGAGGGCCGAGCCCGAGGCGATGGGGGTGTCGTCGGCCGCCGTGCTCGACTTCATCCGCGAGGCCGACGACATCGATTCGTTCCACGGCGTCATGCTCGTCCGCCACGGCAAGGTGGTGGCCGAGGGCTGGTGGGCGCCGTACGACGCGGAGACACGCCACGCCCTCTTCTCGCTCTCCAAGAGCTTCACCTCCACCGCCGTCGGCCTGGCCGCCGCCGAGGGGAAGCTCTCCGTCGACGACCCGGTCCTCAAGTTCCTCCCCGACGACGCCCCGGCCGACCCCTCGCCCCACCTCAAGGCGATGCGGATCAGCGACCTCCTGCGCATGTCGACGGGCCACCACGACGAGCCGAAGCGTCCCGAGGACCAGGCCTGGACGAAGGTCTTCCTTGCCCACCCCGTCCCCTCGAAGCCCGGGACGCACTTCCTCTACAACACGTCGGCGACCTACATGGCCTCGGCGATCGTCCAGAAGGCGACCGGGCAGACCGTGCGCGACTACCTCCGCCCGCGCCTCTTCGACCCGCTGGGCATCGACGACCCCGAATGGGGGACCAGCCCGCAAGGGGTCTCGTTGGGGGGCTACGGGCTGAGCATCCGGACCGAAGACATCGCCAAGTTCGGGCAGCTCTATCTGCAAAAAGGGAGGTGGAACGGCCGCCAACTCGTCCCCGAATCCTGGGTGGAGGCCGCCACGGCGCTCCAGACCTCCAACGGTAGCAACCCCGACAGCGACTGGGAGCAGGGCTACGGCTACCAGTTCTGGCGCAGCCGCCACGGGGCCTATCGCGGCGACGGCGCGTTCGGCCAGTACTGCGTCGTCATGCCCGAGCAAGACGCCGTCCTCGCGATCACCAGCGGCGTGAAGGACATGCAGGCCGTGCTGAACCTCGCGTGGGACAAGCTCCTCCCCGGCATGCAGGACGCCCCCCTCCCCGCAGACCCCGCCGCGCGCGACGCCCTCGCGCGAACGCTGGGGGGCCTGACGATGAAGACGCCGCGAGGCTCCGCCGAGCCGGCCGCGTCCGTCAACGCGTTCGATCGCGCGTTCCGGTTCGAGCCCAACGACCAGAAGTTGGAGTCCCTGAGCCTGGAACGCGGGGGTGCCGGCGAGGGTTCGCTCACGCTGGTCCTGCGCTCCGACGGCCGGGAAAGCCGCGTCCCCTGCGGCCGGGGCGAATGGACGAAGTCCCGCGCGGCCCTCCGCGGCCCCGCCGAGCAGTCCGTCGCCGCCTCCGCCGCCTGGACCGCCGACGACGAGCTGACCGCCCGCGTCGTGCTCGTCGAGACCCCGTTCCACGTCACCTATCGCATCAAGTTTGAAGCCGGCAAGGCCACGGTCCACCCCGAGGCCAACGTCGCCTTCGGCCCCACCCGGAGCGCCGCGCTGACGAGCGAAGCGGAGTGAGGCGAAGCCCGGGACGGACCACGTCGGACCGGTCGTGGGGCGCGCCGACGTCGTCCGGCTATCCGCCGCGCCGGATTTGAACGAGGCCGGGAACTCCGACCGGATCACTCCATGAAGTCGGCGGAGCGAGGCGTCGAAGGATACCAGCATCATCAGGACGCGGCGGTCTCAACCGCTCATCCGGCGGGGCCAAGGCCGCGTCATGCATGGGATCCTCATTATAGTAGACCTGGATCTTACCGCCGTCCGGCCCCCTGAGCAGGCAGTAGGGTCCCAGGTAGCTGCTCTCGCGCCTCTCGAAGGGCCATGAGAGGGCCTCGGCGAGCCGTTCCGCCACGGCGTCGACGTCGACCTCGGCGAGGCCGTAAAGATCGCTGGGCATCGTGGGACTCGCGGAAAGATCTGGATCACGAAGTGGGCGCGGCCGACAGTTCGCCCGCCCGCCGTCGCGACGCATCGCCTCGATCCCCCTCCGACCGACCGACCATCCGATCCGAATGCCGCTCGAAAGAGCAGTTCGATCCACGAGGTCGGATCAATGCCCCCGGAGGCGGTGCAGGATCAACCGGGTCGTTTCGTCGGGCTCATAGTCGGCCGTATCGACCGTGTAAGTGCCCTCGGGAAGTTCGATGTGAATCCAGGACGCGGGATCGACGTCCTGCGATGGATGCGGAAGTGTATCCCCGGAGCATGCGGAGTCGAAGACGAGGAGCCCCTCACGGGCGACCTCGATGCGGTGGGGCGTGGGCTCCCAGGCGGATTCCGGGACCGACCCGAGGGCTCGTCGTACGCCGCCCTCGCTCTCCGCATACATCCAGCGGACGAAGATCCCGCCCTCGGGGTCAGGGATGAAAGCCGTCTGCATCGGCATATCGCCGAGTATGAGAGCCTCGCCGTGCCCCACCTTGAGAATGCCCAAATAGTCGCCGATGCCGCAGGCCCGTGCATAGTCGCTGACGGATTCGTCGGCCAGATCCCTTTGGACCTCGGAGGGCGACCAACCTTCCACTCCTCGCCAATACTGGGCAACCTCGGCGGGGACGACGATCAGAGGACCCCCGGCCGAACAGACCCAGGTGAATAAAGTCTTCATGCCAGGCCGCCCCGACTCAACGGATTTGGACACCCTGGCCATTTGAATCTAACAACCGACGATTCACCAGGTTAATTTTGCCCGACTCCTAACTCGTGCCTATTCGAAAGCCCGGGCCCACCACCGGCGCGTCCACTCGCGACGGGGCACGATGTCAGGCGCGAGTCTCGCGTCATGGTAGAAGCTCGTGATCGTGGTCTCGACGTAGGCACGGCTTCTGAACGTAGTACCAGATCACCCCCGCACCGTGGGGAGGCACGGCGGACGCCACCCGCCGACACCTCCGTGGCTCGCCCCGCGACGTTCAGCCGGCCGCTTGCTTCAACAGGGCCTCGACGCTCGCCTCCTCGGCCGGGCCCAGGGCGGCGAGGGCGAAGGAGGTGGGCCACATGGCGCCGTCGTCCAGGGGGGCCTGGTCGCTGAATCCGAGGGTCGCGTAGCGCGTCTTGAACTTGCCGGCGGCCTGGAAGAAGCAGACGACCTTCCCGTCCCTGGCGTACGCGGGCATCCCGTACCAGGTCTTCGGGGCGAGGCCGGGGGCGTGCTCCTTCACCAGCTCGTGAAGTCGGGTCGCCAGGCCCCTGTCGGGCTCGTCCATCTCGGCGATCTTCTCCAGCAGGTCCTTCTCGCCGTCGGCCTTCGCCTTGCCGGCGCGCGACTGGGATTTGAGTTCCCGCGCGCGTTCCTTCATGGCCGCCTGTTCTTCCGCGGTGAAACCGTCCGCCCCCGCGGTCTTCCTGCTTGGCATCGCGAAACCTCCATGCCTCATCCGACGACGGCCCTCGGGCGGCCGGCCCGCCGAGGCGTCGGCAGGCTATCGCGCGGGTCGGCCGACGGCAAGGGTCAAGGTGGGAGACGCCGACGCGGAGTCACGCCCATCGATGGCTCGCCTGCGTCCGGAAGCCGGTCACGACGAGGGAGCCGTCGGGCCGGGCCGAAACGACGGCGTAGCCGTTGTTCTCCGCGCCGGAGCCCTCGATCATCCCGACGAGCGTGGCGTAGTGGATCCCGCCGACCTCGCGATAGTCGTTGCGGTGCGAGTGCCCCTGGAAGACCGCGGCCACCCGGCCGGAGCCTTCGAGCACGCGGCGGATCTCCTCGGCGTTGTTGACCGCGTACGAGCCCTCCACGTCCAGCCGCTGATGGGCGAAGACGATGGTCTTCTCCTCCCCCGCCGCCAGGTCGGCCCGCAGCCATTCGACCTCCTCGGCCGGGATGTTGGCGTCGGTCCAGTGCGCGTTCTTGCGACCGTAGGGCCGGCCGTCCTCGCGAAAGCATGCGTCCAGGACGACGAAGTGGAGGCCGCCGCGATCGAACGAGTAGTAAGACCGCCCCTGCCCCACCGCTCCCAGGAACTCATCCTTCGTCAGAGTGTCGACGCAGTGGTTGCCCAGGACGTAGTGCCGCTCGCGCGAGGCGCGGGTGAACTCGGCGTCGATCGTCTCCAGCCAGCGAGCCTCGGTCTCCACGGAATCGGCCGCGTCGATCAGGTCGCCCAGCTCGACGACGAACGCGAGATCGGCGTCGCGGAACCTGGCGACGGCCTCGGCGAGCTTCGCCGGGGTCTCGCGATAGTGCCGCGTTCCGGCCGGCTCCTTGTCGGCGTAGTGCAGGTCCGTGACCATGCCGAACCGGACCGCGTCGCCCGCCGGCTCGTCCGTCGCGCGGGCCCGCGCCTCGCCGGCGGCCGTCGCCGCCAGCACCAGCGCGCCGCCGCGTCCCAGGAACGCCCGCCGGCCGATCCGTCGATATCCGCGATTCCCCATCATCGTCGTCTCCTCCTCCATCAACACCCCGCCGGCCCCGACGGGACGCATCCCGGAGCCTACGGCATCGGCGACATCTCGCGAAGGGCGCGGCGGCGTGCCGGCGCTGGCGGCGACGGCGGCCGGACCGCCGGCGCGCGGGCCGGACGACCCGCCGATGGGTTTCTTCGGGGTTTCCCTGGGCCTATACTGCGCCCTGGTTTTGGGAAGGCGGGCCGCGTCCGGAGCGGCGTCATCGCCGCCGAGGATACACCGGGAGATGAAGAACATGCTTCGACGGGATAGTTTCAGCCTGCCGTTGGCGGCCGCGCTCCTGGCCGGGCTCTGCCTGTTCGGCCCCTGGTCGACGCGCGCCGACGACAAGCTCAAGACCGAGAACGTGATCCTCATCCATACCGACGGCCTGCGCTGGCAAGAGGTCTTCACCGGCGCGGATCCGGAGCTACTGCCGAAGCCGGACAGCGGCCACGCGCTGGTCGAGCAGTACTGGCGCGAGACCCCGGAGGCCCGCCGCGAGGCCTTGATGCCGTTCTTCTGGAGCGTGATCGCCAAGCAGGGACAGCTCTACGGCAACCAGAACAAGGGCAGCGTCGCGCGGGTCACCAACGATCAATGGTTCTCCTACCCCGGCCGCAATGAGTTCCTGACGGGGGCCGCCGATCCCGAGATCCGGAGCAACGACAAGGTCCCAAATTCCAACGTGACCGTCCTGGAATGGCTGCATCGGAAGCCGGCCTACAACAACTCGGTCGCGGCCTATAGCGCGTGGGACGTCGTCCCCTTCGTCATCAATCGCGACCGTTGCGGCTTCCCCGTGATGGGCGGATGGGAGCCCGTGCCCGACGAATCGCCCAGCCCGCGCATGGCGCTCCTGAACGACCTGATCCGCGACACCACGCCGGCCAACGCGGCCGAGGTCTACGACTCGTTCATCTTCCAGGCGGCCCACGAATACCTGGTAACCAAGCGGCCGCGGGTATTCTTCGTCGACTTCCTGGAGACGGATCATTGGGCGCACGCCGGCCGATACGGCGACGTGCTGCTCGCGACCCGGAAGTTCGACGAGTATGTCCAACGGCTGTGGGAAACCGTGCAGTCCCTGGATCAATATCGCGACAAGACGACCTTGATCCTGCTCACCGACCACGGGCGCGGGCTGGCCCCGGAGAGCTGGAAGCATCACAACGCCAGGATCGAAGGGGCGCAATACATCTGGATGGCCTTCCTCGGGCCGGATACCCCGGCGCTCGGGGAACGCGCCGATTGCCCGGAGGTCACGCAGAGCCAGGTCGCCGCCACGCTCGCCGCGTTCCTGGGCGAGGACTACAACGAGGCGGTCCCCGCCGCCGCCCCGCCGGTGACGGACGCCCTCCCCCCCCGCGGCGAATAGCCGGCGGTCGAACACGAATCGGACGGCTCGCATGCGCCGCGTGAACACCGCGCGGCGCGATCGCCCTGGCGTCGGACGAACTCAGCCGGGAGAGGGGACGTCGGGCGCGAGGGCCGTCTCGCCCTGGCCACGGGCGATCGTCCGGGGGATACTCGGGGGGCGACGGGCCGCGACAAACGCAACCTCTCCGGAGATCGCATCCACATGAGGAAGGCAACCATGACCAAGTTCCGCGCGACGGCCCTGGCCTGCCTGGCCGGGGCGCTGTGGCTGACGGGGGCGCCGACCATGAGCATCGCCCAGGACGCCAGCAATCCGCAGAAGCCCGCCCTCCCCAAGGACGACGGCGAGAAGCGGATCCTGGACGCCATCGCCGAGGCCCGCCAGGGGCAGCGGTACGCCAACGTCTCCGACGCCGACGGCCGCCTGCTGCGGCAGTTGACCGAGGCCCTCGACGCCAAGCGGGTCGTCGAGCTGGGGACGTCGACCGGCGAGTCCGGGCTGTACTTCTCGCTGGCCCTGCGCAAGACGGGCGGCAAGCTGTATACCTACGACATCGACCCGGGCCGGGTGGAGGTCGCGAAGGCCAACTTCAAGAAGGCCGGCGTGGAGGACCTCATCGTCATCACCCTGGGCGACGCCCACGAGACGGCCCCCAAGAACACCGAGCCCATCGACGTCCTGTTCATCGACGCCGAGAAGCCCGGCTACGACGCCTACCTCCGCGAGCTTCTGCCGCTGGTCCGCCCCGGCGGCCTGATCCTCGCCCACAACATGCGCCGGCCCGAGCCCAACCCCAAGTACATCGAGGCCGTCACCACCAACCCCGACCTCGACACCTCGTTCGTCCTCATGGACGGCGCCGGGATCAGCATCACCCTCAAGAAGCGTTGAGCCCCGGCTCGCGTCGGGCCGGGGTCATATCTCCCGGCCCGGCTCGCTCACGCCAAGCTGCCGACGAATCAACTCGCACAGCGTGTCGGCGACCTCCCGGTGCCTGGGGACCGGGGCCTGACGCCCGTTGGCCGGGTTGCGATAGACGTCGTGTCGGCCGCCGTGCCGCGCGAATTCGCACCCGGCCCGCTCCAGCTCCCGGATGAGGGCCTGACGCTTCACACTTCCAGCTCCAGCGCCTGCCGCTCGGCCGAGGGAGGCGCGGGAGCCCTATCTTGCGTGACGATCAACTCATAAGCATCCTGGATGTTCTCCCGAAGCTCTTCCAGGGTCGCTCCCTGGCTGAAGACGCCAGGATTCTCGACGAGGCGGCCGACGTACCAATCGCCGTCGCGCCAGTATTCCAGCGTGAATCGACCTCGCATCGGATTCCTCTCGCGAGAGGCTCTCATCAATCTCCCTGGCCTTAGGTTAGCCCGGATGCCAGGCCGTGGACAAGTCGGCGCTCCGCCCGCGCGTCCCGCTCACCCGAAGGCGTAATCCGCCTCGATCGGCGTGAGGTAGTACGGGACGTCGCGGGGGAGGAGGCCGCGGCGGTCGCGGAGGCGGAACTCCAGGGGGTGGCGGGGTACGAAGCCGGCGCGGCGGAGGGCCTCGATCGTCCAGGGGGGGGCGGCGAACGCCTGGGCGACGTCGGCGCCGAGCCGTGTCAGTTCGGCCGCGGCCAGGAGCAACGCGGCGTGCCAGGTCGCGGGGTCGGCGTCGTCGAGCAGCAGGTCGACGACCCGGCCGAGGACCATCCGGCCGCGCGGGAGCGTCGCCAGGATCGCCAGCCCGCGAGCCTTTCCGTCGGGCGAGCGGAAGACGCACGCCGACGCCGGCCGTCGCGGATATCGCAGCAGGTCGTCCAGCCGATCGGGCGTCCGGGCGGCGACGACGGCATGGCGGGCGGCCCCGGCGACGACCTCGCGCACTTCCGGGCCGAAGGACGCGACCGGCTCCAGATCCAGCCGGACGGTCGCGGGCCGGGGGGGCCGGGCAAGGCGGCGGGCGACGTCGCGGACGGCCCGCGCGGCCTCGCCGGGCGACGTCCCCACGGCGCGGAGGCGGCGGAAGGGGCGGAGGACTCGCTCGTGGACCGTCACGGGGGGCATCGATTCGTAGCCTCCCCGACGGATCACCGACCGGCCGGCGTCGCTGCCGCCGAGCCCGATCTGCGCCGGCGCGGCCTCGTGGGCCCGCCGCATCAGGCTGGCGCCGACGGCCCGGTGCTCGCGCGAGCCCAGCCAGTCGATCATGTGGAGCGCGGGGACCGGCGAGGCTAGCCCGGGCCCGGCGAAGGCCGTCGGCGCGAACCCGACGTGGCCGACGATCGCGCCGGCCTCGTCGGTCGCCACGAAGCTCCGGGGGGACGGATCGGGCTCGTCCCCCCGGGCATCCAGGTATTTCCACCGCAGCACGTCGGGCGCGGCGAACTCGGCGTCGGCGGGCGCGCCGAACCCGGCCGTCAGGAACCGCGAGAGGGCCGGCAAGTCGCCGGCCGCGAGGGGGCGGATCTCGACGGCGCGCTCGCTCACTTCTTCGCGCCGGTGACGGACTTGATGTATTCCACCTCCTCGGCGATGTACGGCGTGCCGTCGCGGCGGAGGATGTCGTGGAACCAGACCGGGGGCTCGCCGTCGTAGGGCTTCTTCCAGGAGTCCCAGGGGTAGATAGTCTGGCTCTTGCCGTCGATGAAGCCCCAGTTATAGGCCCCGACCTTCTCCTGCTTCAGGTAGCCGAGGAGCGGGTCAAAGCGGCTGCCGTTGGGGCGGGCCATGTACTCGGTGCAGAGGACGGGCCGGCCGTATTTCTTGAGGGCGTCGACCTCGGCCTTCATCTTGTCGGGCGTCTTGTAGTTGTGGAACGAGATGACGTCGGACTGCTCGATCTGGAACTTGTTGATCGGCGTCAGCTTGTCGGGATCGGTGAGGTCGTCCTTCCAGACGCCCATGGTGAGCGGCTGGCTGGGGTTCACGGCGCGGATCCAGGCCAGCTCCTTCTTGAGAAGCTCCCACGCCCGCTCGGTCTTGTCCTTAAGCTCGGTGGCGCCGTAGCTGTTGGCGTTGGGGTTGTCGGCCTCGTTGAAGAGGTCCCACACCTGGACGCGGGGGTCGTCCTTGAAGCGCGTGACGACGGCGACGACGTAGTCCTTCAGCTCGTCGTGGCGCGATGGGTCGCCGAGGATCGCGCGACCGGGCGACTGCACCCAGCCGGAGTTGTGCAGGCCGGGCTTCGGCTCGCGCTGCTTGCCGGGCTTGGGGTCGGTGTCCCAGACGCCGTCGAAGAGGACGATCATCGTGCCGATCTTGTGGCGATCGGAGATGGCGAGGTACTCGTCGACCCGCTTGAGGAAGCCCTCGGGATCCTGCTTGTAGGCGAGATCGTGCAGGAAGACCCGCATGCTGTTGAAGCCCAGGTCCGCCGCCCAGCCCAGCTCGCGGTCGATGGTCTCGGGGTCGAACGTGTCGGCCTGCCACATCTCCAGCTGATTGATGGCCGTGCTGGGGCAGTAATTGCAGCCGACGAGCCAGGGGTTGGCCTCGCCCCAGGCGCGGGCCTTCTCGACGGGCCAGGGGCCGTCGGCGGCGAGGGCGGCCGTGCAGGCGAGGGCGGTCGCGAGGGTCGCGGCGAACGCGAGGCGATGACGTCTCATGTCGAGGCCTTCATCCGAGGTTGAGAGGTGGGGCCGGCGGCCCGTCCAGGCCGCAGTTTACGCCCCTCCCCCGCCCCGATCAACGGGCCCCGCCGAATCCGCCCTCGGCCGATTTGCGTTCCGCGCCGGAGGGGTCATAATACAGCCGATCGCCGGGTGGGGCCGAAACCGCCACGCTTCGATACGTCTTCATCCCCCGCCCCCCTCGCGATCCACCTCCGAAACACTCCCCGGGCGGGCGGGGCGCCGAGGAACCGGCGCGCCCCGCCCGCCTTTCTTGGTTGACATGGTCGGCCTCCCGAGGCGGACGAGGCCGCCCCGGGGCCGATTCAAGCATGGGCCGCTACCCGCCACGATGTGGCGAGGTCAGCCGGCCTTCTTGACGTCGCAGCAGGCCGAGCCGCCGGCCTTGCAGCAGTCCTCGTTCTTCTTGCAGCAGTCGGCGGCCTTCGCCGTCTTGACGCAGCAGGCCGAACCGCCGTCCTTGCAGCAATCCTCGCCCTTGGCGCAGCAGTCGGCCTTCGCCTTGTCGCAGGCCTTCGCCTTGTCGCAAGCGGCCTTGCCCTCGGCGCACTCGGCCTTCGCCTTGTCGCAAGCGGCCTTGCCCTCGGCGCACTCGGCCTTGGCGTCGGCGCAGGCGGCGGCCTTGTCACAGGCCTTGGCCTCGGCGCACTCGGCCTTGGCGTCGGCGCAGGCGGCGGTCTTGTCGCAGGCCTTGGCGTCGGCGCAGGCGGCCTTGCCCTTGTCACACTCGGCCTTCGCCTCGGCGCAGGCGGCCTTGTCCTTGTCGCAGGCGGCGGCCTTGGCGGCGTCGTCGGCGTTGGCCTGGGCGGTGACGAGCATCGCGGCGAGGGCGAGGAGCCATCCAAATCGAGCCATGATCATGAACTCCGTGAAAAACAGTAACGGACGTTGATGGGTGGAAGAATGGCTTCGGACGGACCACGGGCTGGGCCGAGAGTAAGCGGACGAGACGATCTCGTCGATGTCGGAATCGCCTACGATCAGCCCGGCGCGTTCGAGGGGCGCAAGGCCCCGGGCCGCGTCCGGGTCGGATTATGGGCGGACGCTTCGCATCCAGGACCGTGGGACGCGCGGAGGTCGGGCAGGCTCGCGACGCGCGGCGGCATGCCGCGGGTCGTCGGTCGGTCACGGGTCGCCGGGGTCTCTCCGCCGCGCGAATGGGCGCGTGGAGGCCGGGCGACGGCGCCCGATGCGCAACGGTCATGGGCGAAGAGGAGGAGGCGACGGCGTGGAGATACGCCGCGAGTCCCCCGAAGGGCTCACGTCCGCAGGTGATTGCAGAGCAAGCAAGGGAGGGAGCCGGCCCCGGCCGCGACGACCACGGGCGTGGACACGGCGACCGACGGCGGGGGGACGATCCAGAAGGTGAAGAACGTCGCGACCGCCGCGGGGAAGTCGATCTTCAGGGGGGCCGGCGAGACGAACGTCGAACGCGCGTCCCGCTCGGTGCGATAGCCCGCCACGATGTGGCAGCAATCGCAGCCGCAGTCGTCATGGTCGTCGACCGGCGGCTGGGGACGGGACGTGGGGGCCGTCGAACAACATTTCCCGGCGGGCTCGCCGACCGACGGCGCGGTCGCCACGGCCGGCGGACAGTCGGTCAAGCAGAGCGCCATGTGGCTGATGCGCGGATCGGCCGCGACGACGACGGCCACGAGGCCCGCCATCGCCATGAACCTCACCGGTAGGATTCGTGAAATCCCGCGCATCATGGCCTCGATGGGAC
Organism: Paludisphaera sp.; assembly: GCF_037189885.1. Taxonomy (NCBI): domain Bacteria; kingdom Pseudomonadati; phylum Planctomycetota; class Planctomycetia; order Isosphaerales; family Isosphaeraceae; genus Paludisphaera; species Paludisphaera sp. The sequence continues at coordinate 25,101 of NZ_JBBCIR010000097.1, read as the reverse complement.
GATCCGCACGTCGGGGAAATTGGCCGAGGGCTTCGGAGAGTCCCCACGCTCTCCACCACGTACTATACATGCCCCGCCCCGTTGGGGCAAGGTCGAACGGGCCCCCCGCGACGCGCCCGGGAGGAGGTGGCTTATGACCGCGCGGAGATTGCTGGCGTACGTCGCCCCGGCGGCCCTGATCGCGGCGGCGACCCTGGTCCTGGCGGATTCCTCCCGGCACGACGTGGGCGATCGGGCGGTCCTCGTCGGGGTGATCGCGGCCGCCTCGCGGCTCTACCTGAAGGATCGGCGGCTCATCGCGGCCATGCTCGCGTTCACGGCCGCGACATGGGCGACGGGTGCGGAGCCCCCCGCCTGGGCGTCGGGCCGGCTGACGGCGATCGCGGAGTCGCGGGCACCGATGCCCCTCGACTTCAAGGACGCGGGCTGGAGACCGGAACTCGACCGGGCCTCGGTCGCCGCGCGGGTCGAGGGCGAATACCGACTCCACGCCTTCGCCTTCTTGAACGCCCTGGCCTTCGCGACGCTGGCGGGAGTGTCTTTCATCGCGGTCAGCCGCCCCGACGATGGCGAAGCCAGAGATTGAATCGCCACTCGCGCGCGACCGATCTCAGGCTCGCGTCACCCCCGCCGCTTCCATCTGCTTCCAGGCGACGGCAAGGGAGCCGTCGAGGTCGATGGCGCGGCAGGCGTGCTCGATGACGGCGACATCGAAACCCAGGCGGCGGGCGTCGAGGGCGGAGTAGGCGACACAGAAGTCCGTGGCGAGGCCGGCGAGGAACAGCCGGTTGATCCCGCGTTCGCGGAGGTAGCCGGCGAGGCCCGTAGGGGTGGAGCGGTCGTTCTCGAAGAAGGCGGAGTACGAGTCGACCTCGCGATGGTGCCCCTTGCGGACGATCAGCCCCGCGCGTCGCGCGTCCAGCTCGGGGTGGAACTCCGCGCCCGGCTCGCCCTGGACGCAGTGGTCGGGCCAGAGGATCTGCGGGCCGTAGGGGAGCACGATCGTCCCGAAGGGCTCCTCGTCCGGGTGCGACGAGGCGAACGAGAGGTGGCCCCTCGGGTGCCAGTCCTGCGTCAGCACGACATGGGCGAAGTCCCGGGAGATCTCGTTGATGATCCGGGGGACCTCGTCGCCGCCGGGGACCGCCAGCGCCCCGCCCGGGCAGAAGTCGTTCTGGACGTCGATCACCAGCAGGGCGCGGTCGTCGGTCATCGTCGGCCTCGGGTGGAGGGACGTTTGGGGAGAGGCATGCCGGTAATCTACCCCCGGGCGTCGAGTCGCGGCAACGGCCCCCGGGGCGGCTCGGCGGGAGGGGTCGCGAGGAAATTCGTGAGAAACCTGAAATCCGCCGCCCCCCGCCGCGGAGCCTTTGAGTGGTCGATGGTCGCGCTCCTTGGCATGCCGGAATCGGTTCAACCCGCGACGGGGATGCCGCGCGACATGGCGGAAGGTCCGCGCGGGCGAGGTCGGGGGCCCGTCAGGCGGCGTGGGACGGCGGGGAAGATCGCCGCGGAGGGCCGAAAAAGCACTTCGAACGCGACGAACGAAGCCAACCCCCGAAACACACAAACCACTCAGGCAAATCAAGTTACACAAAAACAACGCCACCCCCCGGCGCGCGAACGAAGCCAAGCGCCGCCGGTGCCCATGGTCGAAAGGGACCTCGGGGGCTCGCCGTCCCCCGGCCGCCGATTGCTTCGGCGTCGCGCGGCGTCCTATGATTCATTGACGGCGTGACGGGCGGGAGCGTCCCGCGAAATCCGCGTCACGGATGCCTCCCGCGGCCGAATGCTAATATGGCGGGCCCATGCGCCGGGATCGACCCGCCGGATCGAGGCCGGGGCGATCACGGTCGGCGCGGCCGAGGCGGGCGGGGGACGCGGGCATGCTCGACAAGCTCCAGAACATCGTGGAGGTGAGGGCCGGCTCGCCGGCGGCGTCGCTGACGGCCGGGCTGATCAGCCTGTCGATCCACGCGCTGTTGCTGGTCGGCCTGGCCTTCGCGGGAGTCCAGGTCGTCGAGGAGACGCCGACGGAGTTCTCGTCGGAGGTCGTCGAGGCCGCCGAGCCCCGCGCGCTGGAGCCGCTCTCGAGCGACTCGACGTTCCAGGATCTCGACCAGGGCGACGACGAGCCGGTGATGGAGGCGTCCGGGTCGTTCGCGCCGCTGCTGGCGACGGCCAACACCCCCGGCGCGGCCTCGGCCGCGGTCGCCGCGAGGGACGACTCGTTCGCCGCGGCCGACTTCGGCCGTCGCGACGTGCAGCGGGTGGTCGACGTGGTCGCCCCCACGGCGACGACCCTGGGCGAGACCTTCTCCATCCAGGGGGACGGGGCCGAACACGTCGAGGGGGTTGAGGGGGCCGTCGACCGGGTGGCCGTGGAGATCGTCCGCCGCCTGGAGCGGGGCCGGACCCTCGTGGCCTGGGCGTTCGACGCCTCGCTCAGCCTGGCCGCGGAGCGCAAGCGGCTGGCCGAGCACATCGAGTCCGTCTACGCGCACATCGGCCAGCTCGACCGCGACCGGCTGGCGTCCGACGGCGGGCTGCTGACCTCGGTCGTCGGCTACGGGCGGGGCGTCCGGGCGATGACCCCCAGGCCGACCGACGACCTCGCCGCCATCCGCGAGGCCGTCGTCGCCGTCCCGCCCGACCCGACCGGCGACGAGAACACGTTCGGGGCGGTGGCCGAGATCGTCTCCAGGCTCGGCGGATTTAAGAACGACGACGGGGACGCGTACAACCTGATGGTGATCGTCGTCACCGACGAGGTCGGCAGCGACCAGGAGCGGCTGGAGCCGACGATCGCCCTGGCGCGCAAACGCGAGGTCCCGGTCTACGTCCTGGGCTCGCAATCCCTCTTCGGCAAGCCCGAGCGTCGGATGGACTACTACGACCCCGTCACCAAGTACCTCCACCGCGGCATCCGGGTGGACGCCGGGCCCGAGAGCGCCATGATCGAGCAGATCCGGCTGCCGTTCTGGTACGGCGGCCCCCAGTACGAGGAGGTCGAGTCGGGATTCGGCCCCTACGCGCTGAGTCGGCTGGCCGGCGCCACCGGCGGGATCTACTTCGTCGCCCGGTTCGACGAGGCCAAGATGGGGTTCGACGCCTCTCGGATGAAGGAATACCGGCCCGACTGGGGCCCGTTCCGGGAGTACGAGGCGGGCATCCGGCGCGACCCGCTGCGCCAGGCGGTGGTCAACGCCGCGCTCATCACGCAGCAGAACCTGCCGGGGATGCCGACGCTGCAGTTCCCGTCGCTGGACGCGCCGAACTTCAAGGACGTGCTCCAGGACAACCAGGTGATCGCCGAGCGGACGGCGTACACCGTGGACGAGGCGCTGGAGCCGATCTCGGCCGTCGCCAGGCTGCGAGACCGCGAGACCTCGCGGCGATGGCAGGCCCACTACGACCTGATCCGCGGCCGGCTGCTTGCCATGAAGGTCCGCTGCTACGAGTACAACTTCGCCTGCGCCCGGCTCGTGAAGGATCCGCCGAGGTTCAAGGATCCGAAATCGAACGCCTGGCGGCTGGTCCCCGACGGCGAGATCCGCTACAGCGAGAAGGCCGCCGCCGCCGCCAAGGAGGCCGAGGCGCTCCTCAAGAAGGTGGTGGACGAGCACCCCGCGACCCCCTGGGCCCTGCTGGCCGGGCGCGAGCTGCAGAACCCCCTGGGCTTCAAGTGGGTCGAGGCCTACGTCCCGCCGCCGAGGCCGGCCGAGGACTCCCCCGACAACCCCCGTCGTAAGACGAGGAAGGCCGAGGAAGCCAGGCCCCCAGAGCCGCCGAAGCTCTGATCCGCGCGCGGGAGGTTCCTCCCGGGGCCGGGACGGGCGATACTAGACACGTCATGACTCGCGGCGACGCGATCGTCGGCCGGACGCGCCAGGCTAGGGGAGGGCTCGCTCATCATGGAAAGTCGCTTCTCCGCGCCCTCGACGGACGACGCCCTCCCGCTCGACGGGCACGGCGACCTCGCGTCCCCCGACGTCCAGCGGACGCTGGTGGTGGAGGCGCCCGGCGCCGCCCTCGATCCCGTCGCGTTCGCCCCCCCCGCCCCCTCCCCTCCCCCCCCGCCTCCTCCGGCCGGGCCCCGGATCCAGAAGCTCCAGCCGAGGCGCCGCCGGAGGGTCCGGCTGGAGCACGTCCTGTCGGCGTGGAGCGTCTCGCTGCTGGTGCACCTGGCGATCTTCTCGGCGCTGGCGGCCTCGATCACCACCACGACGCCCGAGGCGCTCCCGATCGACTTCGACTCGGCCCTGGGGGGCTCCGAGCGAGCCATCGAGGAGACGCCGATCATGGACGACCCGCTGGACGCGCGGGCGGAGCGGCTGGAGCAGGCGTTCGCCATGGCCCCGCCGGATCCGACGCCCCTGGACGCCGACGAGCGGCCCGACATCGGCGGCGTGGTCATGACCGCCGGCGCGGCGCCCTCGGCCACGCCCAACGTCCGGGCCGCCGCCCGTGGCGGGGCCGAGGGGCGTTTCCTGGCCGGCGGGGAAATCCAGGGCCGCGGCGTCTCCAACTTCGCCGGCGTCCCCGCCGCGTTGTCGACCGACCTCTCGATCGACGGCTCGCTCGGGGGGGATCCCACGTTCGGCGTCTCGGAGATCGGCGACGCGCTGAACCAGCTCACCCGCGAGATCCTCCGCCACCTGGAGGACCACAAGGTCACGGTCGTCTGGCTGTTCGACCAGTCGGCCAGCATGAGGGACGACCAGCGCGCCATCGTCGACAAGTTCGACCGCGTCTCCTCCGAGCTGTCGCGGTACGTCGACCAGGAGAAGAAGGCCGCCGCGGCGCTGAACCACGCGATCGTCGGCTTCGGCAAGGGCCTCGACGTGGTGCTGGAGCGGCCCACCGCCGACGTGGAGGAGATCCGCCGGGCCATCACGAAGCTGAAGGTGGACGCCTCCGGCGAGGAGGGGACCATGACGGCCATCCGCGAGACCGTCGCCGCCTATTCCGGGCTCGCGGGCAAGGACCGCCGGCTCCTCCTGGTGCTGGTCACCGACGAGTCCGGCGACGACGGCGAGGAGGTCGAGGGGGCGCTGGAGATGCTGAAGAGGACGAAGACCGCCCTCTACGTCATCGGCCGGCAGGCGATCTTCGGCTACCCGTTCGCCCACCACCGCTACGTCGACCCGGTGACCAAGGACGTCTACCACCCGGTCATCCGCCGCGGCCCCGAGACCGCGGACGTCGAGTGCTTCCAGTGGGACGGCCTCTACGGCCGCTGGGACGAGCAGCCCTCCGGCTTCGGCCCGTGGGAGCTGGCGCGGCTGGCGAAGGAGTCCGGCGGCATCTACTTCCTCCTCCCCTCCGAGGAGTTCATGCGGATCAGCCAGCGCGAGAAGGCGTACAGCATCGAGGCGCTGAAGGAGTACATGCCCGAGTACATCTCGCGCGCCGCCTACGCCCAGCGCCGGGCCGAGTCCGACCTCCGCCGAACCCTGCACGCCCTGGTGACGGAGACCAAGGGGGTCGCCTACCGCCGCGAGTTCCCCATCGAGCCCCAGGCCCTCCGCGACGCGGCCCTGGAGCAGATCCCGATCGCCTCCGCTCGCCTGACCACGCTGGTGGCGATCCAGAAGCGGCTGGAGTCGCTGAGGACGCATCGCGACCGCGAGCCCGAGCGGCGCTGGCGGGCCCACTATGACCTGATGCTCGCGCAGACGGTCGCCTTCCAGATCAAGTCGTTCGAGTATCGCGCCCTGATGGAGTCGCTGGCGAAGAAGCCCCAGACGCCCACCAAGCGGCCGACGGCCGACCTCTCGATCGCCTTCGTCGTCGACCACTCCGACAAGCCGCTGGCCGCCGAGTCCGAGACCTCGGCGAAGTACGCCGAGGCGCGACGCCTGCTCAACGACGTCGTCGCCGAATACCCCGACACCCCCTGGGCCGACCTCGCCAAGTCGACCCTCGCCCGCGGCTTCAGCGTCGTCCTCAACCAGTGGGAGCACAGCCCCAAGTACAACGAGCGCGGCCAGTTCGTGCCGAAGTACTGACATGACGGGCCCGCGTTCCGCCGTGCTCGCGGGGCTTGCCGTCGCGCTGCTGGCGACGGGGCTCCGCGACCTCGCTTCGGGGACGTGAGGCCGGGTGTCGGCGGGGGTCGTTGAAGCCTGCGTCGGCCTCTCCTTCGCGGTGCTCGCCATGGCTTACGGCCTGCAAGCGGCCGGCGTCGACGTCGGCTCCATGTCGCGTCGGCCCCTCGCGCGGGGGCTGCTCCTCCCCTATCGAATCCTCGGGAGGGCGATGATCTTCCTCGCCGGGCTGCTGGGACGCGAACCGGCGCGGGACGTCCCGGCGGATGGGATCGTCCTGGGCCGGCTGCCGTTCGAGCGGGAGCGGGCCGCGCCGCGTCGCGAGGGGATCGACGCCGTGCTGTGCCTCTGCTGGGAATTCCCCGGCCTCGCCGCGGATGGGGGATTGGAGACGGCCCGCGTCGCGATGCTCGACGGTGCCCCGCCGACCCGCCGGCAACTTGACGAGGCGGTCGAACGGGTCGCCCGATGGCGAGCCGAGGGCCGATGCGTCCTCATCCACCGCGCCCAGGGCCACGGCCGGACCGCGACGGTCGCCGCCGCGAGCCTCGTCCGGCGGGGCGTCGCCTCCGACGCTCGCGCCGTCCTCGCCGCCGTCCGCGCCGCCCGGCCGAGAGCCAGGCCCTCGGCCGCCCAGACGGCGGCGCTGGAGCGATTCGTCGAGTCCCAGCGGGCGCGGTGAGGGACGGCGGTCAGGGGGAGTCGGGGGATGGGAGGGCGTCGGACGAGACGCCGGGCGGGGAGGTCGCCGCCCGATGCTCCCGATGCAGGCGTCGGAACGCCCCTGGCGGGGACCCGGTGGCCTGCCGGAACGCGGCGCTCAGGTATTCGGCGTGCGAGAAGCCCGAGCGCGCGGCGACGTCCGCCAGCCCGAGGTCGGTCTCGACCAGCAGCCGCTTGGCGAGCTTCAGCCGCGCGTCGGCGATGGAGCCGTGGACGGTCCGATCCAGGGTCGCGCGGAACCGCCGCTGGAGGACGCTGCGAGACGCGCCGACGTGGGCGGCCACGTCATCGACGCCGAGGTTGTAATGGATATTCTCGCGGATGAACCGGAGGGCCCTGGCCACCACCGGATCGCCGGCCTCCATCGTGACGTCGCTCGAGCGGCGGACGGCGACCTCCAGCGGCGAGATCTCCAGCCGTCGACACGCCGGACGCTTCCGGTCCATGAGGGAGTCCAGGAGGCGCGCCGCCTCGTAGCCGATCCGCCGACAATCGGGGATCACGCTGGAGAGCGACGGGCGGGCCAGCTCGCAGGCGAGCGTGTCGTTGTCGACCCCCACGACCGCCACGTCGTCGGGCACGAGGAGTCCGGCCCGGCGGCAGGCGTCCAGGACCTGGACGCCCACGAAGTCGTTGCACGCCATGACGCCCAGGGGGAAGGCTCTCGCCTTCAGCCACCGGGCGAGGCTCTCGGTCTCCGACTCCCAGGAGGCCTGCTGGTGGCCCCATGTCGCGGGGATGGCGGGGGCGTATTCGTAGCACCGCCGGCCCGCCGCGCGGGCGGCCTCGACGAACGCCTCGCGCCGGCGAGCCGACCAGCCGAAGTTCGCGTGGCCGACGTAGGCGAACCGCGTCAGCCCCTGGCCTAGCAGGTGCTCGAACGCCATCGCGGCGATGGCCCCATGATCGCTCTGGACGTTCGGCACGTCGGGGCCCAGTCCCTGGTCGTCGACGTTCACCGTGGGGATCCCGGAGCCGACGAGGACCCTCGCGAGCTGCGGCGACAGCCGCGCGATGATCCCGTCGCCCCGCCATTCGCCCAGCCAGGGGGGGGCGGGATCCTGCAGCGACCGATGCTCGAAATAGATCGACCAGGGCGTGGTCTCGCGGAGGTACTCGGCGATCCCGTGGACCATCTCGCGCCCGTAGGCCATCGATGTCTCGACGAGGACGGCCACGCGAGGCCCATCTCCCCGAGGCGTGGGGACAGCCATGGCACGCCTCCCTCTTTCCCAATCGCGGGAACGATCGCGGCTCCCCGACCCTCGCCGGTCGAGGAGCGATCGCGACCGAAATCCTTAGGTTTTCGCTCAATAATCACATGGTTCGCCAGTTATAAGATGTCCTATGATACCCATGCAAGGGGCGCCCGCCGCCACGACTACCTCTCCAAAGGCGGCGGCGACCTTCTTGGGAGAGACAAGCACATGAAGCGAAGGCAAGGATTCACGCTGATCGAGCTGCTCGTCGTCATCGCGATCATCGCCGTCCTGATCGCCCTGCTGCTGCCCGCCGTGCAGGCGGCCCGCGAGGCCGCGCGACGCAGCCAGTGTGTCAACAACCTCAAGCAGTTGGGCCTGGCGGTCCAGAACTACCATTCGTCGACGAACGCGCTGCCGGCCATGGTCACCTTCCTCGGCCCCGCCTACCTGACGAACGCGACCGGCCCCGGCTGGGGCTGGTGCGCCGGGTGGCCCATCGCCATCGCCTCCCACCTGGAGCAGCAGACGCTCTCCAACGCGTTCAACTTCAACATCCAGTCCGACCAGGAGGCGAATTACACCGTCGGCTACACCGCGGTGGCCAGCCTCCTGTGCCCCTCGGAGAGCCAGGCCCAGAGGCCGGCCCACCCCTGGGCTCCGCTCAGCTATCACGGCAACTGGGGCGGCCCCGGCGTGATCGATGCCTGGACCGGGACCATCGTCCCCAACGAGACGAACTTCCCCATGTCGTGGGGATGGCCGCCTCAGAACAAGGCCTATTTCGGCCTGCAGGCCGTGTCCGACGGGACCTCGAACACGGCGCTCTTCAGCGAAAAACTGCTCGGGCTGGCCGGCAACCCCGTCGTCAATCCGGGGGGCAGGAACGGCAATCGGGGGTATTACAAAATCGCCACCGCGGGGTACAACCTGCCGCCCAACATCGCGACCAACGAGGCCCTGACGTTCCTGAACGCCTGCAAGTCGGCCCCGTCGACGACGAACTCGTTCAACTCGGTGTCGAGCGGGGCCTACTGGACCTTCGGATATCCCTGGAACGTCGGCAACAACGCCTACATGCACTTCAATACGCCGAACGGCCTGTCGTGCATCGACTCGCAAGGCCATAACGACGGCGACAACGGCGGGATCAACGGCATCGTGACGGCGACGAGCAACCACTCCGGCGGCGTCAACGTCGGCTTCACCGACGGTTCGGTCAGGTTCGTCAAGGACTCCATCGCCGTCGCGACATGGTGGGCGCTGGGCACGCGGAACGGCGGCGAGGTGATCAGTTCCGACGCCTATTGATCGATCCGCCCACGGGGATCCGCGCGGGCCGGCGGCCGATGGGCCGGCCCGCGCGGCAAAAGCCGAGCGCCGCCGGCGACGGCGGAGGAGATGGTGCCAGATGAGTTTGATTTCCGCGAAGTGGACGGCGGCCCTGGCGGTGACTTCGGTCCTCGCGCTTGGCCTGGCGGGCTGTGGCGATGAGTTGCGCGATTCGCCCGACAGCACCCCCTACGTCGCCCCGCCGCCGCCCGGCGAGATGAAGCCGCCTCCCAAACAGAAGAAAGGACGCCCCAGGTCCGGCGTCCCGTTGAGCCTCCACCCCGCCGAGACCTCGGTCCCCGGCGGGCCTACGACCCCGGCCTGAGCACGTACTCCAGGAACGCGTCGATCCGGGCGTTGGACTCGTCGCTCGGCTCGTGGGCCGGGCGGTTGGTCATGGCGACGCCGGGCGGCGCGTCCAGGAGGTCGGCGACGGCGCGGACGTGATTCAGGGGCCGCCAGCGCTCCGGGGGATCCTCGGCGCCGCCGCTGACCAGGAACGGCCGGGGGGGCATCAGCGCGAGAAGCTCGTGCAGGTCGCGGCCGTCGGCGACCATCCTGGCGTAAGCGCCGGTCCGGGGGTTCTCGGGGGTGATCAGCCCCCGCTCTCGTTTGCGGCCGGGCTCCCAGCCCAGGTACCAGGGCTCCCAGTAGTTGACGTTCGGCCGGGCATCGTCGAAGACGATCCCCGGGTCGGACCAGACGCCGCAGGCGAAGCGGTCGTCCAGGCAGGCGGCGAACATCGCCCACTTGCCGCCGTAGGAGTGTCCCATCACGCCGATCCGCTCCGGGTCGATCTCGGGAAGCGCCCGCATGGCCGTCAGGGCGTTGGACGCGACGTGCGCCAGGTACGCCAGCGGCTGCATCGGCGGATCCCAGGCCGACGGCTCCAGCGGGCGCGGGTCGAAGCCGATGGACAGGGCGGCGATCCCGCGCTCGGCGAGGCGGCGGGCGAAGTCCCGGCGCGGCTTCGTCCCCAGGCCGACGGCCGTCTCGGGCTCGTAGAAGACGACCAGCATCGCCGGGTGCGGGCCGGGTCCGTCGGGGATCAGCAGATAGCCCGGCGTCGTCCGGTCGGCCGCGACCTCGACCCGGACCTCGCGCCTGGCGTAGGTCCCGACGCGTTCCTCGCCCAGCGTCTCGAACCGGGGCCGCTCGATCAACGGCCGCTCGCCGACGCGGCCTCGCCAGTCTTGCAGGATCTCGCGCCGGCGCTCGGCCCATTCGGCGGGCGTCCTGGCGACGCGTCCGTCGGCGAACATCAGCGGGGAGCGATACGTCCCCAGATCCTCGGCCAGCCGCGCGGGGGGCTGGAAGGCGTCGGCGATCGAGGCGGGCGGCGGTTCCTCGGCCCGGAGCGAGGCCGTCGCGAGGAGCAGCGGGAGGACGAGGCGGGTCGGGCTCATCGGGCGAACCTCCGGATCAGGGCCCCCGGCAGGCCGATCTCCGCGACGGTCACGTCGCCGGTGTAATCCGACGCGCCGGGGGCGTCGAAGCCGAGCTTGCGGGCGGCGAAGGTGACGGTGGCCCTCGCGCGGACGGCCGCGGCCAGCGGCCGGCCCGAGTCGGCGTCCAGGCCCGAGGGGAGGTCGAGCGCCAGGACCGGCCGGCCCGAGCGGTTCACCGCCTCGATCGCGTCGCGGATCGGCCCCTCCACCGGCCGGGTCAGCCCGGTGCCTAGCAGGCCGTCGACGACCCAGCCGGCCGCGGCGATCCGGGCGTCGAGGCCCGTCGCGTCGGCGACGGCCTCCTGGGGGATCCCGGAGCGTTCCAGGATCTCCCACTGGGCTCGGGCGTCGCCGCGGAGCTTCGCGGGGTCGGCGAGCCAGACGACCGACACGTCCCAGCCGCGGGCTTCCAGGTGGCGGGCGACGACGCCGCCGTCGCCGCCGTTGTTCCCCGGGCCGCAGAGGATCAACACCCGGGGGGGAGGCACGCCGGCCAGCTCGACCAGCCGATCGGCGGCGGCCCGGCCGGCGTTCTCCATGAGGACGAGGGTCGGCAGGCCGTACTCGTCGGCGGCCAGGACGTCCAGGCTCCGGACCTCCTCGCGCGACAGCGGGCGGCATTCGGGGACGGCGGGCACGGGCGACCTCCGTTGACAGGACTCGCGGGCTCTTCGAAACTACATGAATCATCCCCGATGCGAAACCGAGGAGTTCACGCCATGCCCCTCTATGAGTACCGCTGCGAGCCCTGCGACCACCCCTTCGAAGCCCTGGTCCGCAACGGGTCGGACGTCGTCCGCTGCCCGAAGTGCGACGGCGTCGAGGTCGCCAAGCAGTTCAGCGTCCCCGCCGCGCCCCCGTCCGGCACGCTCGGCTACGCGCCCGTCTCGGCCCCCGGCCTGTCGATGGGCGGCGGTTGCGCCAGGCCCGGCTGCGGCCCCGGCGGCTGCGCCATGAACTGACCCCGCCGGGCTTGAGCCGAATCGCCTCCGATTTACCCACCGCGCCAGGCGCGACCGTCGCCGACGTCAAGCCCCCCCCCGCCTTAACGTCGGCGCGCCCTTCGACTTACCGCAACCGGCCCGCCTTCGCCCGGCGCATCCGGCGCACCTGGCGCATTGCCGCGCCTTTCGCCGATCCACCCTCTCTCCGTCTTTGACAGGCTCCCGCGCAGGGCGCATATCTTCCTGGCTGACGAGGAAACCTGTCCCGCCTGCGGGGCCGGCGAAGCCTGGGAAGCCATTGACGGAGAGCGAAGGGCGTCGGGCTTCGTGGAAGTCCCGGCGGCGATAGGGACGTCGAAGGCGGGGGGCGCGATCATGGCGGGGGCGACCGGGAAGTCGAAGGGAATCGAGCGGCAGGCGGCGGCGCCCCGGGCGGATCGGACGGCGGACGCCTTCGCGATGGAAGGCGCCCTGCGGGATGCCGTGGCCGAGCGGATCGGCGAGAATCGCTTCGGCCTTTGGTTCGGCGAGGGGGTGCGGCTGGGGGTCGTCGGCGACGGCGCGGCGGTCGAGGTGGTCGCCCCGAACGCCTTCTTCCGCGACCGGATCAAGACCGGCTTCGCCGCCAACGTGGCCGAGGCCGTCGCCGAGGTGATCGGCCGGGCGCTGCCGGTCTCCTACCAGGTCCAGGACGACGCCCATCCGCTCCCCGAGGCCGACGCCCCGGCCGAGGGCCCGGACGCCGACGGTCGTCGGCCCCGCGCCGCCGGCGACAAGGCCGCGCCGGCCAGCCGCCCGACGATGGACCAGCCCCGGCCGACGCCCGCGCCGGGGGCGCCCGGCTCCGCCCGCGTCCTGCGGAAGCTGGACGACTTCGTGGTCGGGCCGGGGTCGCAGCTCGGCTACGCCGCGGCCCGCGAGATGGTCCGCTCGGGGGGCCGGTCGTTCAACCCGCTGTTCATCCACGGCGGGGTCGGGCTGGGCAAGACCCACATGCTCGAAGGGATCGCGCTGGGGCTGCGGCAGGCCCACCCGGGCCTGAACGTCATGCACGTCACGGCCGAGTCGTTCACGAACGGGTTCCTGGAGGCGATGCGGACCTCCTCGCTCTCCGGCTTCCGGGGCAGGCACCGCAACGTCGGGGCGATCGTCGTGGACGACGTCCACTTCCTGGCCTCGAAGCGGGCGACGCAGGAGGAGTTCCTCCACACGTTCAACGCCCTCGCCGAGCGCGGGGCGGCGATCATCCTGGCGTCCGACCAGCACCCGCGGAAGATCGCCAAGCTGACCGACGAGCTGGCGACGCGGTTCCTCGGCGGCATGGTGGTCAAGCTGGAGTCCCCCGACGTGGAGACCCGCAAGGCCATCGTCCGGTCCAAGGGGAAGCTGCGGGGCGTCGACGTGCCGGAGCCGGTGGTCGACTTCATCGCCCAGAACGTCAAGTCGAGCGTCCGCGAGCTGGAAGGGGCGCTCCAGAGCGTGCTGGCCCACGCCTCGCTGATGGGGCGGCCGGTCGGGATGGCGGTGGCGAAGACGGCGCTCCGCGAGACGATCCGCTGCACGGTGCAGTCGGTGGCGCTCCGCGACGTCGAGAAGGCGGTCTGCCAGTTCTTCCAGCTCGACGCCGACGGGCTCAAGTCCGACAGCCGCGTCCGGACGCTGGCCTACCCCCGGATGCTGGCGATGTACCTGGCCCGGAAGCACGCCGGCGCCAGCTACAGCGAGATCGGCCGTTACTTCGGCGGGCGGAACCACTCCACCGTCATGTCGGCCGAGAAGAAGGTCGTCGGCTGGCTCAAGAACGACGCTCGCGACCCGCTCCTGCCCGGATTCGACAATGTCATCGACATCCTCGCCGACCTTGAATCGAACCTCGGCGCCGCGTGAAGGGGGGCCGCCCCCCTCGCGCCCCCTGCCCCGCCATCCTCCTAACCACGGGGCTCAATCCTCCTGGGAGGCATCGGGGATGTCGTACTCGAAGTCATGGAAGTGCCGGCCCTCCTCGATCGTGATCCCCATGCGGCCGGTGATCCCGGCCAGTTCGCCGGCGCCGGAATCGGGGACGACGGTGATCGAGAGGCTGGGAGCCCCTCGGTCCATGACCCCTTGATGCTGGATGGCGAAGCTCCCGGAGCGCCCCGCGAGCGTCCCCGTCACCCGCTCCATCAGCATCTCCCCCCGGCCGACCCGCCGCGATTGCGCTTCTCGATCGACCGCCGCTGGGAGCCCCGCCTCCCTCGCCGCCTCGCCCGGCTCATGGGTCGTCAACGTCACCTCGAATTCGCCTCGGATCCGCGTCGGCATGGCTGGGCTCCTCCCTGGTCCCGTGGCAATTCCGGGAGACCATGTCCCGGCGAGAGGCGCGTGGCAATGGGAAGCATCCGGGCGACGCGATCGGCCTGGGCGGAGTTGGCTTCGTTCGTCATCTCGCCGCTCGCCGAACTTCGATGTTATCGTTGTAGTGGTCATAGCTTAGGCCGAAATCCGGTTGGCTTCGTTCGTCAAGAACGATTGCGTTTCCTCCGACGATCGCGGCCTTCAAGAGACATCATCACGGCCTTCCCCCCTGGAGGGGGAAGGTGGCCCGAAGGGCCGGATGAGGGGGGATGAGCACGACAGCTACTGGGGTTCGAAGGGCCCTTCCCCGGCCATCGGCCTTGCCCCAAGGTCCCGAATCCCGAAGCCTCGCGGGCAAGCTCCCCCTCATCTGACCGCTTCGCGGTCTGTCTTCCCCCTCCAGGGGGGAAGATCGTCATTCATACTGACCTTGCCCCCTGGCGGGGAGAATGTCGCGAGATTGTCCGTGGGCCTGGGCTCCCGCGCGGCCCGCGCCCTTTGCCCTGGGTCGAGGCTCCTGGCGTCGCGACGGCTCGCCTCGTCTCCGCTTCCGAATTGTCAAGGAGCGATGGGACGATCAACACGCCCGCATGATCACGGGGCAAGGTCGGGCGATTTCATGAATCCTGGAAGATTTTCGCCGACCCCTGGCGTGGCCTCCTCGGTCCGGCGGCGACGGGGCGGATACAATGGTGGCGTCCTCATGGGGCGGGACGACGAGCGTGGAGGCGTCGATGGCTTCGAGTGACCTCCAGATCGAACGTTGTCCGGAGCAAGACCGCGCGCCGGCGATGGAGATCGTGTATCGCGACCTGGGACGTCGGATGCGCGAGGCGCTGGCGAAGGAGGCGTTCGCGGACCATCGGGCCGGGCGGGTCGACCTCTCGGGGCTCTGGGTCGCGCGTCGAGGGGCGGGCGGCAAGCTCGTCGGGGCGATCCTCACCCAGGCGCTGGCGGGCCGGGCCACGGCCCTTTGGCCCCCGCGGACGACCGCGATCTGGGACCGCGCCGAGGTGGCCGCGACGCTGGTGCGCGGGACGCTGGAGGGCCTGCGCGAGGGGGGCGTGGCGATCGCGCAGGCGGTCCTCCACGCGGCGGCCGACCCCCGGGGCGCGGCGGACCTGGCACGCGGCGGGATGCCCCACGTCACCGACCTGATCTATCTGCGCCGGCCGACGGCCGCCCCGCCCCCGTCGCGGCCGGCGACCGTCCGGTTCGACTGGCGGGGCGTGGACGAGGCGGGCGATCGGGCGCTGCGCGACGTGTTGAAGGCCACCTACGCCGGCAGCCTGGACATGCCCGAGATCGAGGGGGCGCGGTCGCTCGACGACGTGCTGGAGGGGCACCAAGGCGCGCCGGGGCATCGGCCGGGGCTGTGGCGGGTGGGGACGGTGCCGGGCGAGCCCGACGCCGCGGCCGTGCTCCTCATGGCCGCGACGCCGGGCCGCGACGCCTGGGAGGTGATCTATCTCGGCCTGACCCCCGCCGCGCGCGGCCGAGGGCTCGGCGTGCAGGCCGTCGCCCACGCGCTGGAGCTGGCCCGCCCCGAGGCCGCGGCCGTCGAGCTGGCCGTCGACGCGCGCAACACCCCGGCGGCCAAGCTCTACCGCGCCACCGGGTTCGTCCCCATCGACCGCCGAGCCGTCCACCTGGCGGTCCTGTCGCGGCGGGGTGGCGAGAGCGCGTCGTGAATTGGAGCGACAACCCCGGCCGCTACTCCTCCCGTCCCGCGACCTTGTCCCGCGGCCCCGACACGCGGAGGATCTGGGCCACGGAATCGCAGCCGCCGGCGGTCGGAGAGTCGGTCGAGATGGCGGCCACGGCCTCGAACAGCGGCTGCGCGTCGATGCCCGCCCCGGCCGCCTGTTCGTACAGATTGATCACCATCTGGCCGGTTTCGCGGTAATCCAGGCCGCAGTTCTCGATGGACACCGCGGCGAGCGCCAGTCGCAGCGTCGGCACGGCGTCCGGGCCCGTGATTTCCCGGGTCAGTCGAGAGACGAGCTCGTGCATCGCCCAGAAGTTGCCGTCCTGCCGGGCGGCGATGGCGGCCCTTATGGCGGCCCTGCCGTCGGCATCGCTCTCCAGGTACACGCCGCAGAGCCGTTCGAGGAGCCGTTGCGTCTCCGCCTGCCGCTCGGGGGTCGCCGGGCCGGGCTCGTCGAGCACCCGCGCGACCTCGCTCAGGAGGTTCGTGATCGTCGCGTCCATCGCGCTGCCCCGTCATGGACACCGCCGTTCCGCGCCCCGACGTCGAGCCCGGCGGGCCGACCCGTCGGCGCGGGGCCCGTGCGAATCGCCGAGCCGACGTGTCCTGGCCGGCAGGCGGCGTGCCACCGTCCTCGGAAACGACGCCGGGCGTCCGGGGCCATGATCGGCCCGGGACGCCCGGGGGTCGCGTTGCTGCTAGGCTCG
This sequence comes from Paludisphaera sp., assembly GCF_037189885.1. NCBI lineage: Bacteria > Pseudomonadati > Planctomycetota > Planctomycetia > Isosphaerales > Isosphaeraceae > Paludisphaera > Paludisphaera sp. The sequence continues at coordinate 8,653 of NZ_JBBCIR010000097.1, read as the reverse complement.
TTCCGCGGCTCGGCTCAATACTTGGAGCCCTTGAGCGGCGGGCCGGTGCCGTGCGTCGGCAGGTAGTACAGGTCGGTCGGGATGCGGTCGCCCGGCCGCCAGTAGCCGAGGTCGTACTGCGACTCCCAGGGGGGATCGACGACCAGGGCGTAGGGGAGCGTCAGGAGCTGGAAGGCGAACTGGCCCACCGAGGCGGCCGGCTGGAGGATCTGGTTTCGCTGGGTGCTCTGCGAGGGCTTGTCGACCGGATAGGTAAAGAACCTGCCGCCGGGGCCCATGTAGTTCTCGACGCTGTGGCCGTAGCGCTCCAGCATGGGGTCCTGGAAGTAGAGCGGCAGGTGGCAGGTGGCGGCGGCGGCCCAGTACTTGCGCTGGGGGCTCCATTCCCGGGCGCCCAGCGGGACCCAGTCCTCGGGGACGGGCACGGCGCTGATGGGGCGGGCCTCGGCCGGGCTGGGAGCGCGGCTGATGTCGATCTGGGTCTGCATCCGGGTGTCGGAGATCGAGTCGTCGAGCGAGTCGACGCCGCCCATGCCCTCCTCGGGCAGCGCCGGGGGCGTCTCGCCGGCGACCCGGTCGCGGGTGGCCTGTTCCTGGGCGGCGGCCATCTCCTCGACCCGTCGCTCAAGGTCGGGGGAGAGGGTCGACGTCGGCGCGGCCCGGCTGGGGATGAAGCCGGACCCGGCGGTCCTCCCCGGGGTGGGCGCCAGGTTGGGGAGCCGGGCCGGGGCCGGGGCCGGGGCGGGTGCCTCGACGGCGGCCGGTGCGGGCATGGGCTCGCCGGCCGCCGGGGCGGGCTCCTCGAAGTCGTCGAGATCGGCGCCGATTTCGACCGGCTCCCGATCGGAGGCGGGTTCCTCGTCGTCGACCGGCTCGGGGGCCGGCGCCGGCGCCGGGACGGGCAGGGGCTGGACCTCGGGCCGGGGCGCGAGGGCCGCGGCCGGGGCCGACTCGGCGGGGATTTCCGCCGGCAGCTCGGGCAGGGTCGTGACTTCCGGCGGCAGGCCGGGCAGGTCCGAGTCGACTTCCGCGGGGGCCTCGGTCAGCTCGGCGGGGAGCGCCGGCAGGTCGAGGGCCGGGTCGTCCAGGTCCGCGTCGTCGAGCGCCATGGGCTCGGGCTCGTCGGCCGGCGCGAGGGTCGCGGCGTCGGGGAGCGTCGGGGCCTCGGGCTCGTCGGCCTCCTCGGCCGGGGGAGCCTCGCGGGGCGCGGGGGGAGTCGGGGCCTTCGCCGCGACGGGCTCGCTAGCGATCTCGTCGGGGAGTTCGAGTTGGATCGGGGCCGGCGCCGGGGCCGAGGGATCCGGCTCCGGGGCGCCGACGGGGGCGTTCCTGGACAGCGCGACGGCCGGGTCGGCGGCCGGCGTGGGCTCCAGGCTGGGGAGCGACGGGGGGAGGTCGACGGCCGGGAACGGCGGGAGGCCGGCCTCGACGGGCTCGGCCGCCCCGATCGGGACGACCGGAGGCGCGGTCGGGGCCTCGTCGATGGCTTCCGGCGCCGGGGCCAGCGTCGGGGCCGGCTCCCGCGCCGGGGCGTCTCCCGCGAGGTCGGGGTCGAGGTCGAAGGCGGGGGCCTCCGGGATCTCGGGGAGCGAGGACGGGGCCGAGGCGATCCGCGAGGGGGACCGGCCCTCCGGTGGCGCGGGGGCCTCGGCGCCGGCGAGGCGGATCGGCTCGGGGGTGTCTTCCCCCTCGGTGGCGACGGCGGGGCGGGCCTTCCTCGACTTCGACGCGACGGCCGGATCGGCCTCGGCCGGCGCGAAGCCGCCGGAGCGGAGCGTCCGCTGGCTCACCGCGTAGGGCCTCTCCGAGCCGATCGACTCGCGGGTGCCGCGCTGGGCGCGGTCGATGGCCTGCTTGAGCTTGGTCCGCTCGGGCTCGTTCAGCTCGGCCTGGCGCCGCTCCGCCTCGCGGAGATACCGAAGCGCCCGCTCGAACTCCTGGTAATCGATGTAGTCCAGGCCGTTGCGCAGGAGGTGCCGGGCGCCCCGCGCGGCGGCCATGCCGAAGCCGGCGTCGGACTCGGCGGACGTGGACACGTCCCGAGCCGGCGGCGACTGCTGGGCCGAGACCGTCGGGGCCGCGAGGACGGCCCCGAGGATCGTCGTGGTCAATGCCGAGGTAGTGCGACGCAAGCCACGCCTCCTTGCTTTCCTGGAACGCGCAACGCCGGGGCGAAGGGCCCCCGCGTCGGCTCGTCAACGGACCCCGGCCGACGGCTCCTCGCCTTCGGATCGGCCCGGGTCGGGTCGGAACCCGTCGATGCGGCGTCCCCCGCGAATCCTTCGCGGGGGGAGGCGTCGCGGCGCGGGTCGATCCCCGCCGCGCGACGCCCGTGATTTCGAGAAGGGACGAGATCGGATCAGGTCGGGTCGGGGTCGGGGTCGGATGGGACCCGCGAGACTTCAAATGGACGACGTGATGGGGCGTCTTCCCGACGCCCCGGCGAGCCCCCGCGGGACGGCCTCAGCCCGAGGACCGGCCGCCTTCGGACTCGCCGCTGTAGCTGCTGTAATTGGGGGCCTCCTGCGTGATGGCGATGTCGTGCGGGTGGCCCTCGAGGATCGACGCCGAGGTCACCTGGATGAACCGGCTCTTGGTCCTGAGGTCCTCGATGGTCCTGGTCCCGCAGTATCCCATCCCGGCCCGCAGGCCCCCCACCAGCTGGAAGACGAAGTCGGACAGCGGGCCCTTGTAGGGCACGCGGCCCTCCACCCCCTCGGGGACGAGCTTCTGGGGCGCGGCGGCCTTGCCCTCGGCCGGCCTCGCGGCCTCCTGGCGGTAGCGCTCGTGGGAGCCGTGGGCCATGGCGCCGAGCGAGCCCATGCCGCGGTACGCCTTGAAGCTCCGGCCGCGGTAGAGGATCATGTCGCCGGGGCTCTCGGCCAGGCCGGCGAACAGGCCGCCGATCATGACGCAGTGCGCCCCCGCGGCGATCGCCTTGGTGATGTCGCCGGAGTAGCGGATGCCGCCGTCGGCGATGATCGGCGTCGACGCCCCCACGGCCTTGGCCGCCGAGGCGATGGCCGTCACCTGCGGCACCCCCACGCCCGAGACCACGCGCGTCGTGCAGATCGAGCCCGGCCCGATCCCCACCTTCACCGCGTCGGCCCCGGCGTCGGCCAGGGCCTTGGCCCCCTCGGCGGTCGCCACGTTCCCCGCCACCACCGCGATCTCGAACTCCTGCTTGATCTTCCGCACCGTCTCCACGACGTTCCGGCTGTGCCCGTGCGCCGAGTCCACCACCAGCAGGTCCACGTCCGCGTCCAGGAGCGACGCGATCCGCTCGTAATCGTGCACGCCGACCGCCGCGCCGACCCGCAGCCGGCCCCGGGCGTCCTTGCAGGCGTTGGGGTAGCGGTGCAGCTTGTCGATGTCCTTGATGGTGATGAGGCCCTTCAGTCGATACTCATCGTCCACCAGCAGGAGTTTCTCGACCTTATTCTTCATCAAGATGCGGTCGGCCTCCTCCAGCGAGGTGTCGGCCGGCGCCGTGACGAGGTTCTCCTTCGTCATCACCTCCTCGATCCGGAGGTCGTTCGACTCCAGGAACCGCAGGTCGCGGCGCGTGAGGATCCCCCGCAGCTTCCCCCCCGCGGTGATCGGCACGCCGGAGATGTTGTGCCCGGACATGATGTGTCGCGCCTCGCCGACGGTGGCGTCGGGCGGGAGCGTGATCGGGTCGACGATGATGCCGTTCTCGGACCGCTTCACCTTGTCGACCTCGCGCGTCTGCTGCTCGATCGACAGGTTCTTGTGGATGACCCCGAGGCCCCCCTCCTGGGCCAGCGCGATGGCCAGCTCGGCCTCCGTCACCGTGTCCATGGGGGACGACATGATCGGGATGTTCAGCGCGATCCTCGAGGTGAGGTTCGTGCGGACGTCGGCCTCGCGGGGGAGGAGGTCGGAGTATCCCGGTTCGAGCAGGACGTCGTCGAAGGTGATGCCTTGGTAGGCGATGCGGTCGTGCATCGGGAAAAGCTCCGGGGCAGCCCGACCGCCAGGCCGAACACATCACACGACGTGACGCGATCTCGAACGATCGACGGTGACCGAATGGACGGGACGTGGTGAGGTCGGGCCCGGGGCGTCGATCGAGGTCGGGGGGTTCTGGTGCCTTTCCTTCGACATTAAACCCGAGCCAGGATGGATCGGCAAGGTCAACCGCGCCGGTTCCGCCGCCAGTACCGGCGGGCCGGCCGCCGCCCTTCACGCGAGCGCCGCCGATATCCCCGCGAAGCGACGCCCCCTGGTCCGGAAGAGCCAGGCGACTCCGATCCACGCCAACCTCCCCCCGCCCAGCGAGCGGGGGGCGACCGACGCCCACAAACACGAAAAAGGCCCCGGAACCTCGACTCGGGTCCCGGGGCCTGAAGATAACCATCCCTCCCCGGCTCGCCGGAGGGTTGGAAAAGAGCGGGCGAGGGGATTCGAACCCCTGACGTCCAGCTTGGGAAGCTACCCTCCCCGACGCTTGATCCCGTCCCGAAAGCTCTTCGAAACCTAGACTTACCGCCTGGCGGCGAGATGTGCAAGGGCAAGCAACCTGGAACATTCCGCGCTTGTAAATCAGGCCCTCGTCGAGGGGTGGCGTGGAATTCCACGAGTTCCACGCCACCGCCGACTCCGCGCCCGGGCGGAAGGTTGAACGACCGGCCCCCCTCGGCCCGAATTGAAGTTCATCATCATAGGAGTTACGCGATAGTCGGTATCCGGTGGAGCGGCCGGTTCCGGTAGGCGCGCACGGCGTGGTGGACGACGGCGGCCTTGGTTTCGTACCAGCCGGCCCCGGTGGCGTGGAAGCTCCACGACAGCCGGGCGAACGCCCGGATCGCCATCCCGATATGGTTCCGCCGCGCGCGGGCGGCTCTCGCCTGGCATCGCTCGACGTTGCAGCACTGCTTCAACGCCCGATGGTACTCCTCCACGGCCCAGCACCGCTCGCCCAGCGCCTGGCGGCCCAGATCGTCCATCGCGAGGTCGTTGGTCGCCCAGTATTCAACGTCCCCGCCTCGGGAGACCGCCTTGAACACGCGGAGCGGGCCGAACCCCTCCACATGGACGACGGCCCCTCCGTCGCCGATCGCCAGCCCCGAGACCGGCCGGCAGCCGGCGCGGTCGAGGCCGACGCGGCGATTGGACTTCGGCTGGGAGAGGAAGGTCCAGCCCAGGCCGCGAATCCGCTTGAGGTTCGCGAGGCTGGCGTACTAGGCTATGTCTGATGGGAAGGCCGCCCGCTATGCTATGCCCTCGCAACAACTTGCGAGGAGTCGCATGGCGAAACGACACGAGCTGACCGATCCTCAGTGGGATCTCATAGCCGACCTCTTCCCCAGCCATGGCCGTGGCGGGCGGTGGTCCGATCACCGTACCGTCGTCAACGGCGTCCCGTGGCGGCTCCGCACGGGGGCGCCGTGGCGGGACCTGCCCGAGAGGTACGGCCCGTGGCGGACCGTCTACCATCGCTTCAACGCCATGCGGCGTGACGGCCTCCTGGGCCGGATGCTCGAACGCCTCCAGGCCCGGCTCAACTCCGGGGGCCTGATCGACCCGGAGCTATGGTGCATCGACGGCACCGTCATCCGGGCGGCCCGGGCCGCCGCAGGGGCCGTGGCCGCCCCGGAAAAAAAGTAGCGGACGAGCCGGCCGACCACGCCTTGGGCCGCTCACGGGGCGGCTTCGGCACCAAGATCCACCTGGTCAGCGACGGCCGGGGCGTCCCGCTGGCGGCGGTCGTCACGCCCGGGCAGCGGCACGAGTCGACGCAGTTCGAGGCCGTGCTGGGGCGGGTCCGGCTGCGGGGACGCTGAGGACGGCCCCGCAGCCGCCCGGTCCGGTTGGCCGGCGACAAGGGATACAGCTACCCCCGCATCCGGCGGTGGCTGGCGCGCCACGGCGTCAAGGCGGTCATACCCCGCCGCAAGGACCAGGGGCCGGACGACGGGCGGGTGCGGTTCGACGACCAGATATATCGCCGTCGGTCGGTCGTGGAGCAATGCGTCGGCTGGTTGAAGGAGTGTCGGGCGGTCGCCACGCGCTTCGACAAGCTGGCGGTCAACTACCTGGCCACGGTGCAATGGGCCATGGTGCAGCGATACTTGCGACTGTTGACGGCATGAGCCCGTCCATCAGACAGAGCCTAGTCGCTCTCAGTGTGGGCTCGCAGGCCAGCGATGTCGCTCTCCAATTGCTGAAAGAGGGGAAGTGAATGGGAGACCCATCGGATCGTCGTCGATTCGCCCACACTCTGGCGGGCTTCGACGTGGAGCATTGGCAGCCCCTGATCCGCCACCTCGAAGGCGTGGCGAAGCTGGCGGCGGGGCATGCGGCCGCCTTCGACTCACGGGAGTGGGGGAGGCTGGCGGGGCTCTGGCACGACCTGGGGAAGTACGCCGACGACTTCCAGGCCTATCTCATGTGCTCGGCCCCCGATCCGGGCGTCGTCGACGCGTCGGTCGTCGACGGCGCGCGGGGGCGCGTCGACCACTCGACGGCCGGGGCGGTCCGCGTCCTTGATCTCTGCGGCGGCCGCCTCACGCGGGAGGGCAAGATGCCCGCAGCCGAAGCGGCCCTGGCGATGGTGATCGCCGGCCACCACGGGGGGCTGCCGGGAAGGCTGACCTTCGAAGCTGATCGGCTGAATAAGCCCGAGAGGCGAGCCCGCCTGGATGCGGCCCGTCGCGACGGCGGCCCCGAAATCGACGCGCTGCTCGACCTCGGCTTGCCAGCCCCCCCCGCGATGCTGCGGCCGGGAGAGTCGGGGGGACGGACCGATCGTGATGAGCTGAAACGCGAGTCAGCCCTGCGCCACGAATTCTGGACCCGCATGCTCTTCTCCGCCCTGATCGACGCCGATCGGCTCGACACCGAGCGGTTCATGGATCGCGAGAAATGGGCGGTCCGCGAGGCGGCCCGGCCCGGGGTTGATATCCTGGAAAACCTCCGCGAGCGGGTCGATCGGCACCTCGAAACGGTCGCATCGGCGTCGAGGGCGAATTCGGGCGGACTGTCGGTCGAGGCCCGTTCGCGTGCCGAGGCGGTGCTCGGCCTCCGAGCCGGCGTACTCGCGGCCTGCCGTCGAGCCGCCGCGCGGGAACCAGGACGCCACTCGCTGACCGTGCCGACCGGCGGGGGGAAGACACTCGCGGCCTTGGCCTTCGGCCTCGACCACGCGATCCGCCACGGGCTGCGGCGGGTGATCGTCGTGATCCCGTTTACGAGCATCATCGACCAGACGGCCAAGGTCTATCGCGAGGCTTTCGGAGGACTGGCCGACGCGCTGGTCGAGCACCACAGCAACCTCGACCCCTCTTGGGAGACTTACGAGAATCGCCTGGCGTCGGAGAACTGGGAGGCACCGGTGATCGTGACGACCAGCGTCCAGTTCTTCGAGAGCCTCTTCTCGGCGCGAGGGACCGCAGCGCGCAAGCTGCACAACATCGCCCGGAGCGTCGTCGTCTTCGACGAGGTCCAGGCGCTGCCGCACCATCTTCGGACGCCGATCTTCGACTCCCTCAACCGGCTCGTCGACCACTACGGCGTCTCGTCCCTTTTCTGCACGGCGACCCAGCCGGCGCTGGACCTGGCGAGGAGCAACCGGCAGCCGTTCCCGAACCTCCCCGGGGTGGTCGAGGTCGTCGACGACGTGCAGGCCGGCTTCGCCGCCGTCGCGGGTAGGGTCGAGGTCGACTTCTCGCGAGCTCTTACGCCGATGGCCTGGGAAGAGTTGGCGGCCGAGTTGATAGACCATCATCCCCGCGTCCTGGCGATCGTCCAGCGTCGCGACGACGCGCGCGACCTCTGCCGGCTCCTGCCGACCGGCACGTTCCACCTGTCGGCCTTGATGTGCGCGGCGCATCGCCGCGACGTGCTGGCGCGGATCGCCGAGGCGTTGAAGGAAGGCGGGCCGTGCCGGGTGGTCAGTACGACGCTCGTCGAGGCGGGTGTCGACCTGGACTTCCCGGTAGTCTACCGCGACCTCGGGGGCGTCGACGCCCTGGCCCAGGCGGCCGGCCGGTGCAACCGCGAGGGGAGGCTGGCCGACGAGCGAGGGCGACCGATCCCAGGCCGGTTGATCGTCTTCCGGTCCCCATCCGACCCGCCGCCCGGCCTGAAGCTCGGCGCGGAGACGACCGCGAGCCTTTTGGCGGAACAACAGGGCTGGCTCGACCTCTTCGACCCCGCGACCTACCGCGTCTACTTCTCCCGCTACCTTGACGACGTCACCCCCGACTCGCCCGACGTCATGGGGGCACGCTGCGATCGCGACTTCCCCGAGACCCAGAAGCGATTCCGCATGATTGAAGACCAGGCTCGGGCCTCGATCGTCGTCCCTTACGGCGAAGCCGACCGTCGGATCGAGGCATACCGCGTCGCGCCTGGCCGCTCCACGCTCCGCGCCCTTCAACCCTATGTCGTGGACGTCCCGCAATCGCACTTCGCGGTCCTGCTCCGCGGAGGAGTCGTCGAGACGATCCATGAGCAGGTCCATCGGCTCCGCCCCGTCGGCCCCGACCAGTATCACCGGACTTTAGGCCTGGACGTCCGCGGCATCTCGCCCGGGTCGCCCGGGGACTGGATCGCATAGGCTGCGGATTTCCTGTTAGGGAGGCAAGCTGCATCCCGTTCGGGTGCTAGGGTTCCCGCAGGACACTTG